>JAIYBO010000113.1 GCA_027488495.1 Bacteroidota bacterium
AACCCAGATTCAAACCACTGATCCATCCAAGCTCGCTCCTCAGGCAAAAAACCCGTGCTGTTCTTGTTGCTCACAGGATCATGAATATCGATGGCCCTATGACAAATGTTGTAATCCCCACAAACCAACAACTCCCCCACCATCGCTCTAATTTTCTGTGCATAATCATAGAAAAAATGCAAGAAATCCATTTTTATATCCTGTCGAATATCACCCGTTGTCCCACTGGGAAAATAAGCGCTGATCACTGATCCCCAAGAAAAATCGCAACGAATCACCCTGCCCTCAAAATCATATAGTTCGCTTCCACAACCATACTCCACATGCAATGGCTTTTGTTTGGTGATAATGCCCACCCCACTGTATCCCTTTTTCTGAGCCGAAAACCAATAGCATTCGTAACCCAAAGCCCTCAATGGCTCCTCATCAATCTGTTCTGGCAAAGCCTTCAACTCCTGAAAACAAACCACATCGGCGTTTTGCTCAGCCAAATAATCAACCAGCCCCTTGCTCATCGCACTGCGAATGCCATTCACATTGTAAGAAATCACTTTCATAGAAAACAAAGATAATGCGTCAATCAAAACACTCCATCATCAGAAGATGTCCCTCTGAATAAGAAATCTCCACAAACCCATCCTCCAACACGCTGTTCGAACTGCCCGTGCTGTGGGGTAATTCTAGGCGATGATTCATCAACGGATACTGCAAATTGGTTGAATTTATGCCCGATGCATATCCCACCGGAATGAGGCTAATCGCCGTACCCGCAGGATACCACTTTTTAAACTGTTTGTTCAGTGGATATACCCTAGAATGATCATCCAATATGCTCAATGTGATTTGATCGTGATACCGCCACAATGTAGCCATATTGTTGATCATGTGATCGGCCCTGCGCCCCGTTCCCCATATGATGTTCGCAGCCACATGTCCCTTGGAAATCAAAAACTCAATGCCCTTCTGTAAATCAGTTTTGTCCTGATCCTCCGCCCAAATGCGCTGTATATCGCCCATTTTCGACAAAGCCATCTCATCCACATTTGCCCCAGAATCAAAATCGCCCAACCAAGCATCAAAACGGATGTTCCGCTCTAACAATCGATGCACCGCCCCATCCAACGCCAACACAAATGGAGACCACTCCATCAACTGCTGCAACAATTCATCGCCGCAATCTGCGCCATTGGCAATGATCAAAGCCGGCTCTTGGTTGTCGCGCACTATATGATGGGAACTCATCGGATGAAAGTAGCTCAAAGTTCGTCAAAAAACACAGCGTTGTGGCACGAATTTTGGCAATATTGCGTTGTATTGACTGAAGCATGAACAAACCAAAAATTCTCTGGGCCGATGATGAAATTGATTTACTCAAACCACACATACTTTTCCTCGAAGGCAAAGGCTATGAAATGAGTAGCGTGAGCAGTGGCAGAGACGCCATTGAAGCAGTAAAGAAGAACGAGTACGACCTTGTATTTTTGGATGAAAACATGCCCGGCATCAATGGTTTGGAGGCACTGGCTCAAATCAAACAGTTGAAGCCCAACCTTCCCATCATCATGATCACAAAAAATGAGGAAGAGCACATCATGGAAGAAGCCATCGGTGCAAAAATTGCCGATTACCTCATCAAACCCGTACACCCCAACCAAATATTACTGGCCCTCAAAAAGAACCTCGATGAACGCCGATTGGTGAGCGAAAAAACATCGCTGGGTTATAGAAAAGAATTCATGCAAATTGGCATGACAGTGAGCGACAAACTCAATTTCAATGAGTGGAAAGACATCTATAAAAAGCTGGTATACTGGGAAATAGAACTCGATAGCGCTGGAGAAGACAGCATGAAAGAGATTCTCGAAACGCAAAAGTCAGACGCCAATCGGAACTTCACCAAATTCATCAAAGACAACTACCAAGGACTGCTCAAACAAACCGGCGACGACGGTCCAACCATGAGCCACAACCTCTTCCGGAGAGCCGTTAACCCACACCTCGATGGCGATTTACCGGTATTCATGATCTTGATGGACAATCTTCGTTTCGATCAGTGGCGCGCCATTTCGGAAGTCATGCAAGAAAGATATCGCATCGAAAACGATGATATGTATCTCAGCATCCTACCAACCACCACCCAATATTGCAGGAACAGTATTTTCAGTGGCCTACTCCCGCTCGATATCGAAAAACGCTTCCCCAACAAATGGAGCAACGACGAAGATGAAGGCGGAAAAAACCTTTACGAAAAAGACTTTTTAGAAGATTTACTACAGCGATTGCGCAGAGATATCAAATTTTCCTATACCAAAATCACAAACCTCGAAGGCGGAAAAAACCTCGTAGACCAAGTCCCCAACATGATGAAAAACAAACTCAATGTGGTGGTTTACAACTTCGTGGATTCATTCTCACACGCCCGCACCGACATTCACATCGTAAGGGAACTGGCCGAAGACGAAGCTGCCTATCGCAACGTGATGGCCACTTGGTTTAAACACTCCCCGCTCTGGGAAGCACTTCAATGGCTCGCCGACAAACCCTGCAAAGTGATCGTCACCACCGACCATGGCAGCATTCGCGTGAAAGACCCCATCAAAATCGTGGGCGATAAAAACGTGAACACCAACCTCCGTTATAAACAAGGTAAAAACATCACCTACAACCCCAAAGAAGTGTATGAAGTCAAAAAACCGCACGACGTATTCTTGCCATTGCAGCACCTGACCTCTAGCTTTGTTTTTGCTGGAGAAAACGACTTCTTTGCCTACCCCAATAACTACAACTACTACGTGAATTACTACAAAAACACGTTCCAACATGGAGGCATCAGCTTGGAAGAAATGTGCTGTCCGATCGCCGTTTTATCACCCAAAGCCTAAGCCAAAATCTTCCTATTTACCCAACCAAAAGGGCCTCACGCCATGACATCTTTCAAAACCACCGCCTACATTGAAACCACTGAAACCCAACTGCAAGGCGTAGTGGATGCCATCATGGGCAAAGACCTAAGCGCTTGGGTTTGCGAATATCCGTTTGGAGCCGATGGACCTGAAATCATTGCTTTGGAAGGCAACCTCGGCGCAGGTAAAACCACCCTCACCAAAGCCCTGTGTGCCGCCTGGGGCTGTGAGCAAGACGTGAGCTCCCCTACCTTTTCTTTGGTCAACGAACACACCCTACCCAATTTCAATGGCAAACTCTATCACCACGATTGGTATCGCGTAAAAGATGCCGGTGAACTTTACGATGCCGGTATCGAAGAACTCTTACACGAATACCCCAGCAAACACCTAGTTGAATGGCCCGAAATCGGTGAATTTTTTCTGCGCGATTTGGCCGAAAACTACAAAGCCAAAGTGCTGTGGATCAATATCGAACACAAAGAAACTAGTCGCGAATACCGCCTCAGAATCCTCGCCCCAAATTAAAACTCGGGGTTTATCAACCGCCTGAATTTTTTCGTGGGCACCGCCACCATCCTGAATCCCACATACGAAGCAGCCGGCGCCACACCCGCAAACCCGTAAAACAGAATCGCTCTCGCACCCACAGTGCATGCCGCCTCGGGCAAAGTCCACGCACCACCTTTGATGATATACCCCTCGTCGGTATACTGACCAACCGGGTAAACCAACGCCGTAGACGTCCACTCCGCCACATTCCCTTGCATGTTGTAACATCCGGCATCGTTGGTGTAATACGATTGAACCGGGGCGGGATACATCGCGCCATCTTGCCCAAAATTGTTCGCTGATGGACGGAAATTTGAGATATAAGCACCCTTGCTGTTGCGCATGAAATTGTTGTTCACCGGTGAACCCGACGATTTCTTCGAACGCTTTTCAGCCACCACCGATGCCGCACGTTCCCATTCCAACTCCGACGGCAATCGATACACGATTTGGTATTCATCCTTCCTCTGTCCGTTTGCATCGGAATACCACTGACAATACATCGTGGCTTGCAAATACGACACCCCAACCACCGGGTAGTTGTTGTAGGCCGGATGAACAAAGTAATAATCTCGCATCGGCTCATTATAACTCATCATAAAATCAGAAATCCAAACCTGAGTATTCGGATAAATTGATTCGCCCCTGTAAGTAATTTTGCCCCAGTCCAACTCACTCATGTACAACTCTGCCCAATTCTTCGCTGGAGCCTGAACCGTTGTCGATGAGACCGCTCCCGAAGCCGCAGCCGTTGCCGAACTCGACTCCAACCATGCTTGAACCGCCTGCACATATTCCGGAGACTCCCACCTATATTTCTGGACGATTTCTGGGCGATTCCTATACATCCATCGGGCGATACAATACTCCACAAACTGCCTATACTCGGCATTCGACACCTCCGTTTTTGAAATAAAAAATGAAGGCTCTTCCACCATTTTTTCCGATTCATAGACTTGTGATGCCGATAAATGAGCATCCAAAAACTGGGTATCATGGTTGTAATAATTCTCCATCTCACGGAAATTATTGACCCTCCGTCCGAAAGGCGCGTCCATACCCATCAAATAATTCACCCGATTGCTGTCGTTCACCGCACGCTGCGCACCCGTGATGTAAGACCATCCCTTGCCCATGTTGATATACACCGATTGGGCGTTCGCACGACCAAAGCTGAAAATTGACAACGCCGCAATCAGCAACGGAGCCACAGGGGATTGGGGAAAATTATACAAACGCATCTCCCTATAAACGTCATCTTTTATAAATAATTTCATCGCACTGTTGAAAACGGCAAGATGGTTGCAGACATTTGCACCACACATCATGAATACAATGATCAAATCCATCGTTTCCCTATCCCTCTTGTTGGTGGGAATGCAAATCAATGTGCAGGCACAGTACGACGATAACGACAATCAAACCGAAACAAAAATCGACAAAAGCAAACCCAAAGGCAATGAAGACCGCGACGATTCA
>JAIYBO010000214.1 GCA_027488495.1 Bacteroidota bacterium
CCGGCGCGAAGGCTGGCGATAAGTTGATATTAACGAAGGGGTTGGGTGTGGGGATGTTGGCGGCCGCGCTGAAGCGCGGCCTGGGCACTGCGGCGGATTTGGCATCGCTTACCGATAGTCTCACACAAACCAACGCGGTGGGTAAGGTGTTGGGCGGCATACCGGGGGTTCATGCCATGACGGACGTTACGGGTTTTGGGCTGGCCGGACATTTGTTGGAGATTTGCAGGGCCAGTGGGGTTGCGGCGCGCGTTCAGGCCAAGGCGTTACCCAAGATTGCGGAGGCGGAGGCCTGGGCGGCATCGTATGTGCTGCCTGATAACGCCATGCGGAATTGGAATGCGTTTGAGGGAGAGGTTGAAATGGGGGATGCCGGTGCCTTTCCGTGGTTGGTGGATCCTCAAACCAGCGGAGGGTTGTTGATTTCGGTGGGTGAATTGGCCTTATCTGAAGTTGAGGCCGCGCTTCGCGCGGCTTCGGTACATTACACGATCATTGGCGAAATGGTGGATACGGCCTCGCTACCTGATGGGAAGTTATTGTCCGTCATTTAATTGAGAATTCTGATAGTCTTTGTAAGCGGCACAAAAAAAACATCGCTCAGGAAAGTCCCAAGCGATGTTCTGAAGTTAATCGGTTAAGTTATGTATCGGCCATGGAGCCGAAAAAATTAGGCTCTGTAGAGCACAGATTTGGTGGCGTCGATGATCTTCTTCACGCTGGGCAAGAAAGCTTCCACGAAGGTGGGTGCATAGGGCAGCGGTGTATCTTGGGTAGTAACGCGGTGAATGGGTGCATCGAGGAAATCGAAAGCCCTGCGTTGAACGATGTGGCTAATTTCTGAGCTGATGCTCGCAAGGGGCCAAGCTTCTTCCACAACCACGAGGCGATTGGTTTTTTTCACGCTTTCGATGATGGTGTCATAATCGATAGGACGAACGGTTCTCAAATCGATCAATTCCGCACTGATGCCATCTTTGGCCAATTCAGCAACTGCATCGTGGCAGCGAAGCATCATTTTACCGAAGCTCACTATGGTCACATCGGTTCCGGGGGTAACCACATCGGCTTTGCCAATGGGGATCAAATATTCTTCTGAAGGCACCATGCCTTTGAAACCGTACATCTGTTCGCTCTCCATGAATACCACTGGGTTGTTGTCGCGGATGGCGCTTTTCAATAAACCTTTGGCATCGGCGGGGTTGCTTGGAACCACCACTTTGAGGCCAGGGGTGTTGGCGTACCAGTTCTCAAACGCTTGAGAGTGCTGTTGTGCCAATTGACCGGCGCTACCTGTTGGACCGCGGAAAACGATCGGACAAGTATATTGACCGTTGCTCATGCTATTGATTTTAGCTGCTGAGTTGATTACTTGGTCGATGGCAACGAGAGAAAAGTTGAAGGTCATGAATTCGCAAATCGGGCGCAAACCGTTCATGGCTGCACCCACGGCGATGCCTGCAAAACCGAGTTCGGCGATGGGGGTATCGATCACCCTTTTTTCACCAAATTCTGCCAACATGCCTTGGCTTACTTTATATGCACCATTGTATTCTGCCACTTCTTCACCTAGCAAAAATACACGCTCATCTAGGCGCATTTCTTCTTGCATGGCTTCGCGCAAGGCTTCTCGGAAAGCGATTTCTCTCATGATTATTAATGAATTTAGTTGCAAAATTACGGGTTTTGGTTGGAAAGTACATTTGAATTTCAATCCGCTCTAGGGAATTTCGTTTTGAACCTATAAATTCGTCTACATATCCTTAACAATATGAAAAATAAGTATACGCAAAAATTGGGATTGGCGTTCACATTGGTGGCGTTTTTCATGGTGTCTTGTGGTTCGAATGTCACATTTACAAAGCGATACCACAACCGTGGTTTTAACATAACATGGGGTGGCGGAGTATATGCATCGCCCAGTAAACCTGCACCCAAAAAGTTGAAATTACCGATTGCTTCTGATGAAACCGTTGTTGCGCAGGAATTTCAAATTGCGGAATCAGCTCAAGCAAATTTCACCACGCCTTTGTCGCCTGTTACCGGTGCCACATCGGCAGATATTTCCGTTGTTCCGAACCATGTAGTCAATGTTCAACCTGTTGCCCATGCCGCGAAAACCACAGAGATCTTGGATGCTGCGTTGAAGTCGGTCAGCCAACCAAGCGCCGATTCTAAGTTGACGACACAGTCTAAGGCGGTGTTGAAAAAGCAGAAAAAAGCTGCGGCTTCCGGACCAGGAAAGAGTCAGATTGTGGCTACAATCCTCTGTATTTTGTTAGGTTATTTGGGTATTCACAGTTTTTATTTGGGGTATACAACTCATGGTATTTTGAAGCTGATTTTGGTTGTTTCGTTGATTCTCCCCATCATTAATATTTTTACTTTTTTGGCTATAATGATTTGGTGGTTGATTGACTTGATTAGGGTTGTCACAGGCGATTTGCAGCCTGCAGATGGAGAGTACACAGAAACTTTGTGATTTTGAACGACAATGCTGAAGTCAGCGGCCTAATTCAACCTTCTGCTCAGCACCCCATCGATAAGCGTGAAAAGTTGACGAGGGCCTAGGGTTCGCCAGGCAATGTCTTCCAATTCACCGCCGAAGTTGAGGTAATAATCGATGCGTTCACGTCGGAATTCCTCCACAACATGGGGTCTGAAATTGATCAGAGCGATCCAGCCGTCTTCCACATCTTGAAACCACTCTTCGTAGTAGGAATCGTCGGAGGCGTGGTAGTTGAGCACATTTTCGCCGATCATTACAAACTTGTTAATGCCTTCCTGGATGAGGATTTCGAGTACCTCGCGTTTGAGCTGCATGATGTCGTTGTATAACGCATCGTTCCATTCTCCCATCATTTCGATGATGGCAAATCCCTCTTGGTAGTCAGCGAATAAAATTTTGATATACAGCGTGTTGGATCCAAAATGGTCCCACTGTGGATGGATGTAATAGTTGTATACGGCTTTATCGAAATAGAACTCATTGTACTCTCGATTGAAAAAAGGGGATCTTTCATCGAGCGCAGCGGAGTATAAATTGATCCAAGCGAAGTGGGGTTCTAGATCGTGCACGGTGCAAAGATAGCGCTGCCTGCCTTCCTGCTCCAAGTGGGTGGGGCTTGAAAGTGCCAATTTTTTTTCCATTACCTTCGCAATGATATGCGTGGCAATTTTGTCAAGAATTTGTTGTGGTTACAGCTACTGAATTGGCTGGTTAAACCGCTATGGATTTTGTGGATTGAGCGAGAAATTCAATTGCGCATGGGCGATGGTTGGTATGGTGTTTACACCTTGCATTTCAACTTGGTATTGTTGTTCGCTGTTTTGTTGGATGCGGGTTTGAACAGTTATGTGTCGCGGGAAATTGCGTCTCACGGACGTTTGTTGCACCCGAAAAGGATGTTCTTTTTGCGGTTGGGATTGGGTTTGGTGTACGTGGTTTTGGTGCTGTTGATCGCACAGGTACAATCGGGCATTGAAGCGGATTTTTTGATGTTTGCGGTGCTCAACCAAATATTGGCATCGGTGGTTTTGATGTTGAGATCGGTGTTACAAGGCAAACAGCGGTTTGTTTCGGATAGTTGGCTCAGTATCTTGGATCGTGTGGTTGCTTTGGCGATTTGTTCTTGGATGTTAAGGGTATATACGCCGGCCATGTTTGCCAGCGAGGGTGGGGTGTTGATGTTTCAATTGGCGCAGTTTTTTGGCTATGGGATTGCGTTGTTGTTGGGACTGGTTTTGGTTTTTTGGAAAAAGAATGTGGTTGAACCTGTAAAGGATACAACTCCAAACCTGGGTTTAAAGGATTGGTCGAAACAGATTCTGTGGTTTGGATTGATGGCCTTGGCGATGAGCATTTTTACACGGATTGATGTGCAGATGATTCAGTCATTGTCGCATCCTCGCCTGCAAGGGATGGTTGACGCGCTGGATGCGGATGCAATCAAAGCTCAATTGGCTGCAGGGTATACCGAAATAGGATTATACACGCGGGGTTATCGTTTATTGGATGCGGGTTTGATTTTTAGCGCATTGTTAAGTACTCAGTTGTTACCACTTTTTAGTAAGCGGTTGGCCACTGGTGAAGACAACAGCGAGGTGATTTGGGTGAGTTTGCGGTTGGTTTTATGGGTGTCGTTGGGAGCTGCCATGGGAGCCTGGTTCTACGGTGAGCCTTTGATCAATTGGTTGTATCATGGACAGATGGAATTGGGTTCGGTGACGGAGGTTGAGGGCATTGAGGTGTTGCGCACACAGGTGTATTCGCCGGAGATTTTGAATGCGGCTATGATATTTAAAGTGTTAATGTTGGCTTTTGTGCCGATGAGTCTGGTGCATGTTTTTGGCACTTATGTAACGGCGGCGGGTCAGATGCGCTGGTTGGCCACATTGGCATTCGTTTGCGTGGGTGTGAACATGGTTTTCAATTACATTGAAATACCCAAAGTGGGTGCATTGGGTGCGGCTGCGGGCTGTTTAATTACGCAGTGGGTTTTTGCGGGTGCGTGTTTGGTTAAAACCCAAAAGTTGGGCGGATACCAATGGCAGTGGAAAAATTTCGAAGCGGTTTTTTACCAAATCTTTTTTGGCTTAATTACCTTCTCTCTTGTGAAATATGGCTTGGACTTGAAAGGAATCAACGGCCTTATTTTGTCGGCCATGATTTACGCCATCACTGTGGGATGGTTGTTTTTCTTCCAGGAAATCCGAGGATGGGCTGAAAAGTTTAACCGTACAAAGGGAAGTCCTTCATAAAGTCTTTTACTTGCCCTTTGATTTCCAAAAGCACATCGTCGTTTTGGTGGTTGGTGAGGGCTTTGTCTATCCAGTTGGCCAAAGTTTCCATGTGGGATTCTTTCAAGCCACGCGTTGTGATGGCCGAGGTTCCCAAACGAATTCCAGAGGTAACGAACGGACTGCGGGTTTCGAATGGAACTGTATTTTTATTGATGGTGATTTCGCATTTTTCCAACGTTTTTTCGGCCAATTTGCCAGTTAGTTCGTCGCTTTTGGTGCGCAAATCAATGAGCATCATGTGGTTGTCTGTTCCGCCCGAAATGATGGAATAACCCCTTTTCACCATGGCACTCGCCAATGCTTTGGCGTTGGCAATGACTTGATTGCAATAGGTATCAAATTCATCAGAAAGTGCTTCTCCGAAGGCAACCGCTTTTGCCGCGATCACGTGTTCTAAAGGTCCGCCTTGGGTACCAGGAAAAACAGCGCTATCGAGGATGGCACTCATCATTTTAATTTCCCCTTTGGGATTGGTTTCGCCCATGGGATTGGGGAAATCTTGGCCCATCATGATGACTCCACCTCTTGGACCGCGAAGGGTTTTGTGGGTGGTGGTTGTAATGATATGACAATGTGGGATGGGGTTGTTTAACTTTCCTTTGGCGATGAGGCCGGCGGGGTGGGAAATATCGGCAAGAAGGAGTGCACCAACAGAATCAGCAATTTCTCTTAAGCGTTTGTAGTCCCAATCACGGCTGTAGCTGCTTGCGCCACAAATCATGAGTTTTGGTTGGCAGGCATTTGCAATTTCCGCCACTGTATCGTAATTGATGAGCCCTGTTTCTTTTTCAACGCCATAGAAATTGGGGGAATATAGTTTACCTGAAAAATTCACGGGACTTCCATGGGTTAGGTGACCTCCATGGCTTAAATCGAATCCCAAAATGGCATCGCCAGGTTTTAAAACGCCGAGCATCACTGCGGCATTGGCTTGAGCGCCGGAATGGGGTTGAACATTGGCCCATTGGCAGCCAAACAGCGATTTGAGTCGGTCTATGGCCAATTGCTCTACTTTATCAACCACTTCGCAGCCGCCATAATAGCGTTTGTTGGGCAGGCCTTCGGCGTATTTATTGGTGAGCACGGAACCCACGGCTTCCATCACTTGACGACTCACGAAATTCTCGCTTGCGATGAGCTCAATGCCGTGTTGTTGGCGGTGAAGTTCGAGTTGGATGAGGTCAAAGATTTGGGTATCGCGCTGCATGTTGCGGCAAAAATACGGCCTACATTTTGGCAGCCCTAACAAATGGTGAAATTTGCAACAAGAATTGGGCGATTTGCATTTTTTATCAGTGATTGTAATTGTTTCGAAGTAAATTGCTGAAATTCGCCCTACAATCTCATGAATTTGAACAAGCATTTTTTGAAGCAGGCAGGAATTTTCTTGCTATTTGTTATCAGTTTTTGGTTTATCACATTGTGGTATTTGGCACCACCTTCCGATGGGATGGTTCTCAAGCAAGGGGATATGCAGCAAGTGCGTTTGATGCGCTATGCGGCGGAACAGGTAAAAGAGAGTACCGGTCAATTGCCTCAATGGAACGATCGATTGTTTTCGGGTATGCCTGGCAGTTTGATCACGGGTATTGAGCAAGGCAGTTTGCTATTGAAATACAAGGTGATTGAATTGTTTGGATTGGTGAAGTCGCCATTCAATTTCTTGTTTGTGGCGATGTTGAGCATGTTTGTTTTGTTGCTTTCGGTGAAGGTAGACAAGTGGTTGGCGGCAGCCGGTGCGATAGGATACGCGTTCATGACTTTTAGTATATCGAGTTACGAGGCGGGTCATATCACCAAGGTTTTGGCGATGGGGGCGATGCCCGGTGTGATTGGTGGTTTGGCGCTATTGAGTCAAAGAAGATATTTGTTGGGTGCGGCGGTTACTGCACTGTTTTTTGGTATGGTGGTGAATTACTTCCACTATCAAATTGCATATTACGCAGGCATCATGGTGGGCTTGTATTTTATCGTGGAGTTGGTTTCGGCTTTAAGGAGCAAAGACCTGAAGCACCTGTTGATTTCAAGTTCGGTGGCTGCTTTGGCCATGGGTTTGGGTGTTTTAACTTGTGTGGGTAAGCTTGCAGATACCAATGATTATGCGAAAGCCACCATGCGCGGAGGCTCTGCAGTGGCAGAAACGGCAGTGGGTTCTTCGAAA
>JAIYBO010000169.1 GCA_027488495.1 Bacteroidota bacterium
CGCTTGCCCAAACCCTTCACCCGATACGATAGATTTCCGCCAAACTCATACTTCTTACCCATGAAATAACCCCCGTAAGAAGCCTCAACAAACCCACTCAATGGCTTGCGGTTGTTGCTCGTAAACTCCGTGTGCACCGCCGTCCATTCATATTTACCAAAAAAATAATTGCCCTCATCCAATGGATCAAACGGTAAAAACAAATCGTAATAAGAGTGGTCGAAACTCACATGAAACATCGAACTATTTTGAAAGTTCACGTCCAAACCCACCTCCGACTCTGATTCAGTTCCATGAAAACTGCTGTCGTAATAGCTACTATTACTCGCAACCAACCCAAAATGATTCACAACAGCGTTTCGTTTGGGGTAATAATTGTACGTGATCATGGGCTCCAAACGCCAATAATCGTATTTGATGATTTTCCCCGATATGGGATCAAAATTGTCTGTTCTCGGCACAAAACCCGTGCGCGCACTGAATTCCTTGCTCACATATTCGTGGTTCCACATGCCCGTCCAATTCAACGATCGATACCTCAACCATGTGGCATGTGCAAAACCCTCTTTTACACCCAAGCCAGGATAAAATGATTTTTGAACAAATCCCTTTCCCGCCCACAAATTGCTTTTGGTCAATAAGTTAAACTCCGTTCCCGCCACTGTATTGTAATCCGCCGTTTTCGACCAATTCCCGTTTCTGTCTCTGAATTCAATCAATTTCCCAATCTTCTGGTCGTGAACCAAAATCATCGCCACGTTGCTCGCAGAAAACACCTTCTTTTGGGCAGATAATACCGTGTAATTCACACCGGGCAATACCCCCAAAGTGCCCAAATCTTGCGATTGGGTGGTGATATTCATTGCACCTATACGCAAATTACTGCCCAGCTTGCCCGACATCCGAACACCGCCCAAAATGGGTACCGGACCATTGGCGCCCAATCCAATTCTGCGAGAGAAAAACGGACGAATTTGCCGAAATCCAAAATTTGCAAACAAATCACTGTTCTCAATGAAAAACTGCCTTCGCTCCGGAAAAAACAAACTGTACCGCGTTAAATTCACCTGCTGAACATCCACATCCACTTGCGCAAAATCAGGATTCATGGTGATGTCCAAATTCAAACTCCTACTCAAAGCCAATTTGGCATCGAAGCCCACTTTCGGGTTGGCAGTGATGGGATCCGTTAAAGAAGTTTGTTTCCCCTGTACGCCTTGAGAGCCAATGCCACTCACATATGGGATAAATGCAAAGTTTTTGGCCTTCTTGGCCACCAATCCACCATCAAACGCCATCGAATCACAAAAAACCAATGAACTCACATTGAAGTTTCTCGGCACCCTAGCAAAGCATGAAACCTCGTTATTTTTGAAATCAAATCGAGCCACATTAAAGCCCCAATGGGTCTCACCAGGATTAAATCGAATGCTGTTTAAAGGTATCGCCATTTCAGCCACCCAACAATTGTTGTAACGGCGCGTTGCCGAATACCACACCTGATCCCAAGCCGTTGACACACCAAATCCACCACCGTTTTCTACCGATCCCTCACGCTGGGAATTGAACGGCGTTACACCAAATGAAAAGCCGTTTTGTCCATCATTGAAAGGACTGATGGTCAACACCACTGCATCCGTATTGGTCACACTAAAATCACGCTTCAAGCTTTGAATCACATAAGGCTTTTCGTTGTTGCGATTTTCGCAAACAAAAAATGCATATATAAACTTCTCATCGTAAGCCAATGCATACCGCGTTTGTGTCTCCGCCAATGAAGTATCGTAAGGATAATACTGAATAAATCGCCCAGGATGCTGGCCTTCAAAATTGGCAAAAGCATCTTCCCCTTCGTCTTTTAAAACACCCAAACCCTCAGACTTTTTCCAAATTGATTCCGACGCTTTGCCATCAACCAAAATGGCTTCTGACGACTTGATAATTTTTGTGGCTACTTGAGCCTTACCATCAATTATGGTGAGTGCCGTAAAAAGAAATAGAAACCACTGGGCCAGAAACCGTTTCATCAGTCATTTCCCGCAATGTTGCGTTTTTGTGCGATGGTGAGAGAATTCAATTTTAAATAATATGCTTTGCGCTTCGATGACACATAGAACTTCAATGAAGCACCCACTTTCAACTGATTCGATTGCAAATGATTCCATTTCTTCAATTGCTCTGGCGTGCAATCAAAAACATCACTCAATGTATAAATTGCATCCCCTGATTTTACGCGATAATAAACCCAAACTTTGGTATCAGCCGGACTCGCAATGATCGATTTTGGCAAGGGGGGAGTTACACCCGCAGAATCCGTCACAGATCGATCGTCGCCCGAAAGTGTTACACTCAGCGCACTGTCGCCATCTGCAACAACCACTGTGTCAACTTTGGCAATTCGCATGCTCACCAATGGCTTATTATTGATCCACAAAGGCAATGAATCCTTCTTGCTATTGTATATACTCGCAAATTTTTGAGGCAACTTGAACGTACATGGCTCACCCAAAAATGGCACCGCATCGGCACGAAACTCAGGGTTCAAATTTCGCAATTCCGACAAACCCACACCCAC
>JAIYBO010000097.1 GCA_027488495.1 Bacteroidota bacterium
AAATCATGCGGGCGACGGACTAGAACCCCTATCAAATGATGGAGCCGTAGCCATCGAAATGAAGAAACACTTCCCCAAAGATTACGAAGGCCTATTCATCAATCCATCCCCACAACAGCAATCAGCCATCAATTTTGGGTGGTTCAATCACTGCTATGATGTCGCCGCCGCCCTATTGATCCTCATCACCATGGTAGTCATCTGGAAGTTTCCCAGCCCCTACCAAATACCGTTGCTCGGAATCACAACCTATTTTGTGCTATGCAATGCCTTTATCACAGCCAATCTGGCCAATGTGCTATCGAGATTAAATGCCCGAACTTTCTGGCTCATCCCCATGGTATGCGCGGCCATCATCACCGCAGCCATCATTGATTTACGCAAGCAAAAAGATCAATCAATCCGATAAACCGGATACAAATTGTGGCTCTGTTCGTAATGTTCAGATTGTTTGTAAACCCAATTCAATTGAGCCCAAGCATTTTTAGCGAACGCCGGATCCTGCGCTTTTTTGCGCTGCAACTCTTTATATTTCTCCGGATGCGCCTTCAACCAATCCGCCGCTTTGTCCTCAAAAACATAGTCGCTGTAACCTTCTTTTTGCTGCAAAATACCATCAAATGCATTCCATGCGAAGTAGGAATCGCCCGCCCTCGGCTCCAACACAGCGGTCAGAAATCGTTCATTGTTCGGCTTTACCACCGCCACCACATCACCCGCTCGAACCATCACTTTCATGAGCGTATCTCGCGTAATCACGCCATAATGCAAGTAGTGTTTCTCGTATGGATGCGACACCGTTTTATAATCCACGATGTAGCTCACCCTCATCGTTACCCAAGTATCTAGTGGCACGTTTCTCAGGGCGATGCCATTGCGCTTCAACTTCTGAATAACATCCTCGTAGGCAAATGGGATGATATAAGCCTTGGGCACCCTCACACTATCCGTAGGTACATATTGATCGTAATACTTAACCTGTTTCTCCCAGGGTTTTCGGGTATCATACACCAAACGATCAGCCCCAGTTACATCGCTGGGTTTATAACCAAACTCAAACCCCCTGAATGGAATCAAAGTATATTGATTCATGTTCAAAGTATGCGCAATGGGCATGTATTTCACCCGCGTTGGATCCTCAGTGCGGATATATCCCTTCATCCGATTCTCCTCAAATCCCTTGCGCAACCCTTCGCTCGTTGTTACCACCAAGAAATTCTCCATGAATGCCAAAGTGGCCAACATTCGTTGCGAAAAAGGCTTCAACATATGCGTTTCAACTGTATAACCAATGGTGTTGTGCAAGGCCGCAAAACCCGTAGCATATCTGCCACCCTCCCAAAATGCGAATAAACCACTGTCGGGCACCGTTTTGATCGTTTCTACGTAAGGCGCAGTGGGCCATTCAGCGGCGGTAAGCGCAGTTTTTAGCTCCGATTCCAAATTCCTCAAATTCGGCACAATCTCCGGCATCAACTTCTCAGGTCGCGTATGAAAATAGGTTAACACATACTGATAATCTGCCCCATTGCTCGTGTGATTGTCAATGAACAAATGATACTGCTCCTTGGCCATCAAATTCACCAAAGCCTTGGCATTTCTGGAATCCGTTTTCACAAAATCCCGATTCAAATCCAAATTCTGAGCGTTTCCTCGGAATCCATATTCTATAGGACCATTTTGGTTTGCACGCGATGTTGCACTGCGATTCAAGGTGCCATCTACGTTGTACTGACAAATAACATGTAGCTCCAAAAACGGCAACGTTTGTTGCCAATACTGTCCGAAAAACAACAAATCCCTCACCAAAAACATGGAAGCATCCGTGCCTTCAGGCTCACCCGGGTGAATGTTGTTGTTGATCAAGATTTTTACTTTGGGAACAGGCACAACATCTGCACCGGCTAAAATACCGGCATCGCCTTCTCCCAAACGATTCATCCTACCCATCCGTTCTCCCATCAATTTGAGGACATAAATTTCTTTTCCTGCATCGCCCAAACCAATCGATTGCAACGAACAATAAGCCGGAAAAGCCGTGGCCAATTTGCGATACCAGTTTACACATTCAGCATAACTGGCCGTGGCCATACCTTTCGACCGTTCAAATGGGGTAATCAAAGAATCGTACAGCGCCTGCATGTCTGCACTCAAGGCTTTGCCCTTCGCCATTCTCACGCCTTCGGCGCGCTTCATCACCGCACTCAACCCCACCGTTCCAAATTCATCCGGCGACACCATTTCATAATCTTTCTCCTTCACCCCAGCCTTCACAGCTTTCAAACCTTGAGACTGTAATGAAACAGCAAAGCCCAAGAAAATCCACAAAAATCCAATCCGCCTTCTCATAAATATCTCATCGGATTCGATCCATCCCCCTCACCATTTCCTCGTCCGCCTTGATACTTTTATACGCCATAAATGCCGACGCCGCCATCACAACAGGCCATACCAATGGGAAGCCCAAATGTCCAACCAATTCAGGATGAGATCTCATCAACAAGTAATAACGCAAAAACAACACGCCCAATAACAACAAGCACATCAATACCACAACCAAAACCGTCTTCATCTGCAACTTTCTGTTCTTGAACAAGAATATCGAAACCACACCCAAACACATCGATAAAACCGACACAAAAATTGTCATTAAATCGGCCACATATATGACTTCCGTTCCTGCCGGTGTACCGCTGTAGCTGTTCCAAAACAACAAAACATAAGCGCTGGGCTGATTCACCCCATCAAACCAAGCATACACGGGATCTTGCCAAATCAAAATCAAACCAATGGCAAACAACAGAAATAAATAAACCGTTTGAATTCTCTGAATCATATTTCAAACTTACCGAAATATTCACAGACCTACAACGCAACCATTACAAAGCCACCCCAAACCACGCGCTACACAGAAGCATTCAAAACAATCCTGATGGTTGTGCTCACATTGGGTACACTTTCCTTCACATAAATTTCGCCCTCGTGATAGTCCGTAACGATGCGTTTTGCCAAAGACAACCCCAATCCCCAACCCCGCTTTTTAGTGGTAAAACCGGGTTTAAACACCGATTTCATCTGATTGCTCGGTATTCCCTTGCCCGTATCGGTGATATCCAACACCGCGCGCTGCTTCAATTGTTTCACCGAACAAGTCAATCGCCCCTCGCCATCCATCGCATCGATGCTATTCTTTACCAAATTTTCTATAACCCAGTGAAACAAATTTTTATTCAACTTACAAATCACCGGATGTCCCCAGTAATGCGTTTCAAATGCGATGCCATGCCCCGATCTATTCTTCATATAATTGATCGCTTCCAATACCACTTCATTCAAATCCAATGGCTCCAACACAGGCTCGCTACCAATTTTTGAAAAACGCTCCGTGATGGTGTTCAAACGATCAATGTCTTTCCGCATCTCCAAACTCGCATTATCCGGCAATGCCCCCATTTCCATCACCTCTACCCACCCCATCAAACTCGATATTGGGGTTCCCAATTGATGCGCCGTTTCCTTCGCCAAACCCACCCATACCTTGTTCTGCTCGCTGCGGGTTGAATAGGAAAACGCCGCATAACTCACAAACATGAACAAAGCCACAATCCCCAAAACCACATAGGGATAATACTGCAATTGCGTGAGTACTGTACTACTTCCATAATACACCCGATAATCAGTCAACTCATCCACCGGAACCACAATGGGCTCATTCTCCAATTTAAACTCCTCCAAACGTCGCTGCAAATACCCCTCAGTTCGTCCAACCGTATCCACATTCACAAATTGTACAATCTTGCCCTTCTCGTCTACCAACATCGCAGGTATGGTGGTATTGGATTGCACCACCCTCAACTGAAATCCCAAATCACCATCGCTCAGTGGGTCAGACAAAATGCTCTCCGCCTCAGCCCACATTTCCATTTTCTTTTTCTCCTCACCCGCAATTTTCACCACCAACAGTTGACTCAGATACAACGTTACGATGCTGATCACCAACGCCAAAAGCATCAAAATAATCCGGATAAATTTCCGCGATTCATAAATGCTATTCACCGTTTTCTTCATTTGAATATAAGCAATTTAGAGGGATTTTCCAAACAAATTCTGCCAAACTACCCCAGCATCCCTGCTCACCTGATAGTCCCGGGCATAAGCCAATGCCGCGTCCGACTCAAAACCTGTGCCCCTGAACGGCAGCGACACATCAAAAACACAATCACGGATTTTAGGGAGCTTTACCGCCAAAGTACTTTTCTGGTACCCCACCCAAGTTTTTTGGCCCACCAAAACAACAAACAAATTCTTTAACAATTCTCTCCCACCCTTTAACCACATCAAAATCCAAAACAGCCCAAGCGCCAACACGCAGAGCAATAAATCAAAAACCCGCTTATTTCTTTGGTGATGCTGCTGCGCCAAATGATAATTCACCTCCAAGGTAAATAACTCCCCCGGTTGGTTCTTTGAATCAGAGCCAATGATGGTTTCCCCCATCTCAGGAGCAATCTTAACTTGTACCGTGGATGACTGAAAATCAATCATGTGCGACATAATTTCACCAGATAGCACGTCCTTTCCACTGAAAATCACCAAATCGGGCCCGTATATCGCCAAGACCTCAGATAGCTGTCCCAGATGTCCCAAATAACCTTCCTTTTCACCGGCATTTACACTCACCCATCCCAATACTTCATGATTTACACGCCCCAATTTCAACAAGCGCTCTATCCGCTCACACTCCATCTCACCACCAACCAAAACAACCTTTCTACGGCCACCATGATCAAACCCAACGCCGCCCCAACCCATCGCTTGGGCCAGACCCCTGCTCAAAAACAATGCGCCCATGGCCCATGCCGATCCCAAAGCCAATATCGCCCGGGAAAATTGAAGATCCTTGGGTAAAAATGCATACACCGCAAACAACACCATCGCACCCACAATTCCACCACGAAACAACCTTCTGGCCACCATCAATCGATCATAACCGCCCGATAACCATACCACAAACAACACAATCAACGCATAAATGGGTACATGTACACCATAAAATTCAGCGGGGTAATACCCCCTAACAAATTTGTGATACAGTTCCCAATACTTGGCGATGCCCACATAACCTCCCACGATCAGTGCAAAATCCATGAACGGCAACCAAATCTGCTCAGCCAAACGCGCAAAAAAAGCAACGCCCGCACGCAAATAAATGGCCAATTGAATGAAAAATGAAAACCATCCCGCCATCGAACTGCTGTAGTGCTTTTGAGCAAAAAGTACCATCGCATTGTAAAACACCTTCACATAATTGGCACTCTTCCGCTTGGTGCTCTCCCCCTTGTAATGAATGATTGTAGTACCCGAAAAGTACACGTTTTTGTACCCGCCCAACACAATTCGATAACTCAAATCAATGTCTTCCCCGTACATGAAATAATCCTCATCCAACAATCCCACCTGATCCAATGCACTTCCACGCATCATCATAAATGCACCACTGAGAACATCCACCTCGTGCGTTTCGTGCTCACTCAAATATTTCAAATGGTATCGCCCAAAAACCTTCGACTTCGGGAACAAACCACTCAATCCACACATTTTATACAATGCCACGCTGGGTGTTGGTAGCCCACGCTTGCTCTCTGGCAAAAACTTACCCTTCCCATCAATCATCCTCACGCCCAAAGCCCCAACATCGCTGTGCGAATCCATGTATTGAACACAATTCACCAAACTGTCTTCCTGCAAAACTGTATCTGGATTCAACAGCAACAAATATTCGCTGTTACTCTCCCGCATGGCTTGGTTGTTGGCCCGAGAAAATCCCACATTCTCCTCATTCGCAATCACCTTCACCCAAGGAAACTTGTCTCTCACCATCGCCACACTGCCATCCACACTGTTGTTATCAACCACCCAAACCTCCGTATCCAAACCAACAATCGCCTTTTCAACAGAGCGCAAAGCCTGCTCCAAGAAGTACTTTACATTGTAATTGACGATAACAACCGATAACTTGTGCTGCATAGTTTGGCGATTGGGCAAATTACAACAAATATTCCGTTCGCTGTGCGATAGACCTGCCCAATGTCACCTCGTCGGCATATTCAATTTCTCCACCAACCGCGATGCCCCGCGCGATGCAAGTAATGGTAACCCCATGGGGCTTGAGTTTCTTCGCCAAATAATACATGGTAGTATCTCCCTCCACCGTGGCACTCAACGCCATCATCACTTCACCCACCAAAGCATGTTCTACCCTACCCACCAATGAGGCAATGTTGAGATCGTCCGGACCCACACCATCCATCGGTGAAATCAGTCCGCCCAACACATGATATTTCCCTTTAAACTGAGCCGTAGACTCAATGGCCATCAAATCACTGAAATCCTCCACCACACAAATCACCTCTTCGGAACGATTCGGATTTACGCATACATGACATTTTTTGTGATCGCTCACATTGCCGCACACCTCACACAAGTGCAATTCCGTTTTCAATTTCAGCAAGGCATCGGCCAAATGTGCCACCTCCATCTCCGGTCGCTTCAGCAAATACATCACCAAGCGCAAGGCCGTTCGCTTTCCAATTCCTGGAAACGACGACAACGCTTCAACAGCCTGTTCCACAATGCCCGATGTAAATTGCATAAGTCGCGAAATTACATCAAAATCATCCTACCTTTGCATTGCATGTTTATTGAGGTATTACAAGCAAAAATCCACAACGTTCGTCTTACACAGACAGAACTGAACTACACCGGTAGCATTACCATAGATGAAAATCTCATCGACGCCGCCGGAATGATAGCCAACCAAAAAGTGCTCATCGTCAACAACAACAACGGCGAACGCTTCGAAACCTACATCATCAAAGGTGAACGTGGTACAGGAATCATCGGTCTCAATGGTGCCGCGGCGCGAAAAGGACAAGTGGGCGATGAACTCATCATCATGACCTTTGTTCAGATGACACCCGAGGAAGCCAAAATCCATCAACCCAACAATCTGTTTCCCGACAGAAACAACCAAGTGATTTGAAACTCAACAAAAAAATCATTTCCCAAACCCTGATGATCCTATTGGCGATAGGAATTTTCATTGCCATAGGTTTCAAAATCAACTGGCAGGAAACCGCCAATTCTGTAAAAAACGCCAATATTTATTGGTTACTTGCGGCCACCATTTCCATGCTTATTGCCCATTATTTGAGGGGTTGGCGATGGAATATGCTCACCGAACCCGCCGGATTCCCGCTCAACAAAACCCGGGCATTCTATACCGTGATGATTGGTTATCTGGTGAATGTGGCTACCTCACGCGGTGGCGAATTTGTGCGATGCGCCATGGCAGCCAAAAGTGAAAACGCACCCGTACCAACTTTGGTGGGCTCCGTGGTAACAGAACGTATCATCGATTTGCTGGTTTTGATGTCGCTCTGCCTCCTATGCCTTGGCATCCAATTTCAAGAATTCTACGGATTTTTCGACCAATACATCATCACACCCGCAGCGAAGTATTACACCCCCATCTCGTTAATTTTATTGAGTGGCATTTGGAGTGTTCGTTACCTAAAAAAACGGCAAGCCCGCAAGCCAAAAACCGAAGGCGAACCATCGCTCATCGAAAAATTCAGCGCCGGCCTTCAATCAGTACTTCACCTGAAACAGCCCTTGATATTCATCCTTACCTCATTTTGTATCTGGTTTGGATATTGGTTGAGCGGGTATTGCACACTCAAAAGCCTCGATGTTACCCAACACCTTACCTTGGCCAACGCCCTAGGCGTTTTGATATTCTCTTCTCTCGGAGTGATTGTCCCCGTTCCAGGCGGCGCAGGCGTTTGGGGTACCGTGGCCTATGGCCTCACGCTCATCTATGGCCTACCAGAATCCCACGCAAATACCTATGGCATTTTCACAGTGGCTTTCAGCAACATCCTCATGATCGTCTTTGGTGCTTTGGCCTACCTCTTGTTTTTCCTCAATACAAAAAATGCCAATGAACTCAAATCGTAAAATTTGGACTTGGGAAGAAGCGAAATCGCACATCGACCAGCTCAAAACACAAGGAAAAAAGATCGTTTTCACCAATGGCTGTTTCGACATCCTTCATGCCGGTCACGTGCACTACCTTGAAGCGGCGTCTCAACTGGGCGATGCATTGGTGGTGGCGCTCAACACAGATAACAGTGTGCAGCGTCTTGAAAAATCACCGGCCAGACCACTCCAATCGGAATCGTCTAGAACCCACGTAATGGCGGCCCTAGGATTTGTTACAGGCGTAATTCTGTTCGATCAAGACACACCCAAAGAACTCATTGAATTCATTACACCCAACGTACTTGTGAAAGGTGCAGATTACAACATCAGCAACATTGTGGGCGCAGATTGGGTCATTAAAAATGGCGGAGAAGTGAAAACCTTGGAATTTCTTCCGGGCTTCTCTACCACACAAATCGAAAAGAAAATTTTAACGGCCCACGGGCTCTAAAACCCTTTTCATGAATCAAGGAGAATTCTCTTTGTGGATTTCAGGAGCGGCCCTCGCTGCCTATGCCTTTTGGTGGACAACCTTTTTGAGGCCTTGGATAAAACTCAAAAAAATTCAGTACCTGGAGAATGGAGAATTATCGATATTGAACGGGTCAACTGAGAGTGCCCCCTTCAAAAAACAACTCACCATCATCATTCCCTTCCGAAATGAATCGCAGAGAATATCGCCACTGCTTAAGAGTTTAACCCAATTGCAATTCAGTGGAGATTTAGAAGTCATTTTTTGCAACGATCACAGTACCGACAACGGCACAGAAATCATCCAAGAATGGTCCGAGCAACAGTCATTTGATATAAAAATATTAAACGCATCGCCCAGTGAAATTGGGAAAAAGGCCGCCTTGGCCATGGGGATTTCACATGCAACGCATCCCATCATTTTAACCACCGATGCCGATTGTTGTTTCCATCCCAGCAACGCCAATGAGATGTTTAATGCCCTGATAAATACCGAGGCTGACTTGGCCATCGGACGTGTTGACTATCTCTGGGTAAACGATCAACTGCATAACAAAAAAGGGCGCAACAACCTATTACAGGTGTATCAACAAATGGAAAACCAAGCGCTCATCGCCATAGGTTTTGCAGAAAGCCAAAAACATAACGCGGCCGTGGCCAATGGCGCCAACCTGATGTTCAAAAAGCAAGCATTCATTGACTTGGGGGGATATCAAGGACACGAACATATAGCCAGTGGTGACGACATTTTCACTTTGGAAAAATTCATACTTTCTCCTGTACATAAAATCACCTATGTACAGCACCCATCGGCCACAGTATATACCCCATTGGAAACCCGATGGGATTCATTTTTTCACCAAAGAATGCGCTGGATGAAGAAAACATTTTTGCAAAAAACGCAAAAAACGGCCCTAAAACAGGTTTTGGTGGGTTTGTTTATGATTTTCATTTGGGTGATGAGTGCCATTGCTGTGTTATCGGCACACTATGAAACATTGGCCTTCGTTTGGCTGGGGAAACTGCTTGTGGATTCAGCCGGTGTGCACATTCTTTTATCTAACAATAAACCCAATCCGATCTGTGTATTGCTGGCTTCAGCGGCACAGGTATTATGGTTGCCTGCACTGGCCATCACTTCCACTTGGAGCAAATACCAATGGAAAAACCGCCAACACACGGCGTAATCTACGGCTCCTATTTGTTGCCCCGCTGTTATTGATGGGCAACAGCCAACTCATGGCACAGTGTGAATTCCTCCAGCCCCAATCGGGCATTCAATTCATGGGTCAACCCCAGCACTTTACATGGAAAAATCAATCTCTCATCGGAAATATACCCGTTAGCACTACAAAACAATATTCCACCCTGTTTGCCAATTGTTCCATGCATTCCAATACTTGGCTAGAAGCACAAATCTTCCTAGATTTTAATCCGAGTAGCGCCAATTATCTTGATATTTTGTTTCATTTCGATAGCGCCCTCAACAACGGTTGGATATTAAGACTGGGCGATACAGAAGACGGCATTAAGCTGATTCACAGGAAAAAATCTACAGATTTCATAACCCTTAAAGGCGAATCGGGCCATTTCAATAAAACCAAATCCAACATGCAGATAAGGATAGTAAAACAACCCCAACAGATCATAATACTTTACAAAGACAGCAGTTGGGAACAATTCAAATGCCTGGGTGCAGCAATAGACACCATGCCCCTGAATCAGCAATGTCACGGCCTGGGTATTTTACAAACAGGGAGCGGCGCGGCGGGAAAACAACTGCTGAAATCATTCTATGTAGGACCGCCGCGCCCAGATCGATCACCTCCCAATCTAAACAAAGTTCAATGGCTACAACCCAACCAAGCCGAATTGCAATTTTCAGAACCCATTACCATTGAAAACCGCAACCAAATCATTTGTGAAAAAATGGCTGCCGATTCATTCTATTTAACAAACAATTGCACCATACAAGCCATTTTCTCGCCCAAATCATGCAATGAACCCCATAGCATCTACGTCCAAAATGCCAAGGATTCTGCAAACAATGTTCAACCCCTTCAACAACAAACAGCATTTGTAGAGTGTGAAACACCCATCGCACCATACCAAATTACCTTTTCCGAAATCATGGCAGACCCCAGTCCATCCCTAGGTTTATTGCCCAACACCCAATACATCGAACTAAAAAACAACACCCAACAAGCACTTTGGCTCAATGAACTTATCTTATCAGACCAACAAACCCAAATTCAACTCCCGAAATACCTACTTCCTGCCCAGGAGTATGCATTGCTTGTGCCACAAACCGACAGTTTTTATCGAAAAAAATTGCCCCATGTAATCCCCATGGAGCTCCCATACATCAACATTGAATCAGACCAACTCACATTAAAAAATAAAACACTTCATACAATACACGAATTCAATTACCACAGATACATCCACCACCCAAGCTTCTCAAACGGTGGATACAGCTTGGAAAAATCCGATTCCAGTTGTGCCTGCATAGATCCATTTCTATGGCAATCCAATTCCCAACAAGGGGGTACCCCAGGCACAAAAAACCTCAAAACCATCCCCTACCCATCGCCCCGAAACCCACCGCCCATCAATGACATGTCGTTCAAAATACAGGTGATTGAATGGGTTAATCCGGATACAGTCATTATACACTTCAACCAACCTTTGGATCCAAATCGTTGGAATAAGGTAAAAATTCATACCACCACCACACAGCACGAGTTCAAAGTGATTAATACCCAAACCAACCATCACACCCAACCCCAAGTCTTCGGGGCCAGTTTGAGATTGGCCGTGTATCCGACATTGCTGCCCAATCAAAACATTGAAGCCCATATTTCGAATGCATTTAGCTGCATGGGCAAAGCATTAATTGACTCTCAAATCACACTAATATTTGGCGAAAGTGCCCCACAACCCAAACAAATCCAATTCAATGAAATCATGTTCAATGCCTTTGAGGACATGTCTGATTTTATTGAAATCACGAACACATCAAACACACCTCTGCAACTGCAAGGCCTTCAACTGCATGTGGTAAAACCCCAACAATCGCCTGAGATCATCACCTTGCACCCAAAACCTTTCACCCTATTACCCAAACAAATACTGTGTTACAGCAAGAATGGATATGGCATCGCCAGGGCTTACAATCCCAATAACGCCATCCAGCATGTCACAGTTTCAAATTTTCCTGACCTACCCGCATCGGAAGCCACACTTTTATTGGTATCCGCGCAACAAGTTGCCTTGGACCAAACGCAATACAATGAAAATCAGCATTCACCATTCTTACAAACCAACAAAGGCGTGAGCCTAGAAAAAACCACCCCAAATGCGCCTTCAACAGAAGCCATACATTGGCTGAGTGCCACCCAAACTGTAGGATTTGCTACCCCAGGAGAACAAAACAGCCATTACCCATCACATTTGACCTCTCATCGGAGTATCAAAAAACCCTTTCAACTTCAAAAAACGTGTTATTTCATGGATGAAAATGACCCCATCCAACTTCAACACCATTTCCAAAAGCCTGGTTTTGTGATTACCGCCACTCTCTTCTCAATGCAAGGGTCACGCCTAATAACACCCCTAAAATTGGTAGAGGTTTCAGCCAGCGGTGTGTTATTGATACCCACCCAATCACTTTCCAATTACATTCCCAATGGAAATTATCTGCTTCATGTAGAAGCTTTCCATCCAGATGCTGACATTTGCACACAGAACCTCAGATTGGTATTGCTCCGAAATCCATGAACCCAAATCAAGTCAAATCCGTCCTCAATGAAAAACTCTCTAAGGATTTCAATCCCAGTGAAATTCATGCTTTTGGATTTTGGATTTTGCCCCACCTCGAATCAGTGGTGGAAGCCTTAAGGCCAAAAGAAATCGATTTCATCTGTAACGAATTGCTCAGCGGAAAACCCATTCAGTACATTCTTGAAGCCGCATTCTTTGGACATCTCACACTCAAAGTAAACCCATCAACCCTGATTCCCCGACCAGAAACAGAGGAACTTTGCGTACTCATTAGCAACTATTATGGAGACAAACACAACGGAGCTTCCACGGCATTAAATGGCCTCGACATTGGAACGGGCAGCGGTTGTATACCCGTTTATTTGTTAGAAAAACATCCCAAATGGACATTTACGGCCATAGATATCAGCGAAGACGCTTTGGACATTGCCGCTGAAAATGCCGTTCACGTTGGCGTACAAGAACGATTGATTTTACAAGCCTGCGATTTCCTTAGCTTGAACAGCCTGCCAGCAAACCTCCAATTGATCACTTCCAACCCGCCTTACATCAAACAGTCTGAGAAAAGCGAGATGCACAGCAATGTCTTAGACCACGAACCCCACTTGGCGCTATTCACCCCCGAGACAGACCCGCTCATTTTCTATAAACACATTGCAAACCTCATAAAAAAATCGCCAAGAAACCCAGCAGAACCCCTACAAATCTGGCTTGAAATCAATCAATACCTCGGAACAGAAACCTTAAACCTGTTCCAATTTTGTGGGTCTGCAGAGTTACTCAGCGATTTATCTGGGAATCCCAGATTCATTCACGCCCAATATTGAATCAACTCGTGGCACCCAATGTCACAATCCCATCCGTTTTTATCAATGAACCTGACTTGTACATTTGTGTGAGAGTGGTATACATGCCTTGAGAAAAACGCTTTTTGTCGCGTACCCCGCTTCGCTCATGCAATGCAGTAATCAAATCACCCGTAGAAATGGGCTGATTGATTTCCTTCACATAGTTCAAAATGATATCGCGCTTGGTTAATTCACCAGCCTTTCTGCGTCCTCCGCCCTGACGGAACTCATTTTTCGGCGGACGGCCCCTGCGAGCGGCTTCTTTTTCCACTTTTGGCTTCGCCGGACGACCTCTGCGACCACTTGTAGTTTTTGCCTTTTTTAGATTCTTCTTTGCACGATCTTTCCAAATTCCCAGGGACTTGGCAGATTTGGCTTTGATTTTCTCTAAATCCTTGGCATGTTTTTTTTCTAATTTTTCAATTTCTTTTTCTGCTTGAATTGTGGCCTTTTTTAAGGCCTCAGATAAAGATTGAATTCCTTGCTCCAAAAATGAAAATGCATTCAAATATGAAACTTTCTTTGAAGACCTTGTACTTTTTACCTTGTTCTTTGAACCAGGCTTCCTTCCTCTTTTTTTGGGGCCTGTAACAACTGTTGAATCTAAATTTTCCATCGATTTATTCTAAATTTTTCTAAACATTCCAAACACTTGAAATGTTTCACAATTGCAAATCTACCAATTAAATTTTTTATTCACCAAATATTTATGCAATTTTTCTGTCTGATTATCATTGATATTTTCAATTCAAACGCAATCAGATTCAACACAATAAAGCACTAACTATTAATTTCATCGATAAAATTATACCTTTCATCCACTCAAACCAATGTCCGCCTACTCAAATATCTACCCTATTTTTGCACCCAATCGCCCAACAGACCATTGAACCTACTCGAAAAAATATCGAAAGAAAATAATATAAAAAATCTCACAATCAGTGAACTCGAATTATTGAGCACTGAACTGAGAGAGTTTGTTCAAAATTCGGTTCTAGAATCAGGAGGGCATTTTTCATCCAACCTGGGTGTCATTGAACTCACAGTGGCATTGCATCACCTGCTGAACCTACCCCACGATGCCATAATTTGGGATGTTGGCCATCAATCCTACCCGCACAAAGTCCTTACGGATAGAAAAAACGACCTACACCACATTCGCAATTTCAAAGGTATATCAGGGTTCCCCAAGCGCGATGAACATCCATCCGACGTCTTCGGTACGGGCCATTCAAGCACCGCCATCTCCGCCGCCATGGGCATGGCCGCCGCCCAGAAAATCTTGGGCAAATCAAACACCTTCGTGGCAGTAGTTGGCGATGGTGCACTCACAGCCGGACTTTCCTACGAAGCGCTCAACAATCTTTTCGAATCCAACCTCAATGTATTGATCGTTCTCAACGACAACCACATGGGCATAGATCCCAACACCGGGGCATTGAACACCCAATTACAAACCCATACCAACCAGATAAAACAATGGTTTGAGTGGTTCGGCCTTACCTATAGCGGCCCAGTGGATGGTCACAAGCTCACTGAGTTATTGCCCGCTTTATTGAAGGCTTACAATACAAATGGCCCCAGATTACTCCATGTAAAAACCATCAAAGGAAAAGGCTATCCACCTGCAGAACAGGAACAAACCAAATGGCACAGCGCTTCCAAATTTGTTAAAATTGAAGCGCCTAGCAAACCCGCAAAAAAATGGCAGGATGCCTTCGGTGAAATTTTATTGCACCTTGCAAAAGCCAACCCCAACCTAACAGGTATTACGCCAGCCATGCCATCCTCCTGCGGAATGATTCATGCCATGAACCATTTTCCAGACCGATTTTTCGATGTAGGCATCGCCGAACAACACGCACTCACCTTCGCCGCAGGCATGGCCACCCAAGGCATGATCCCCGTGGTGAACATTTATTCATCCTTCTTGCAACGTGGGTACGATCAACTGATTCACGATATCGTTTTGCAAAAATTGCCCGTAATCATCTGTATCGACCGCGCGGGCTTGGTGGGCGAAGATGGCCCTACCCATCATGGTGCATTCGACATAGCCTTTTTGGGATGTCTGCCCAACCTAATCCTAGTTGCACCAAAAAATGCTCAAGAATTGGCCGCCGCCATGCAACGGGGAATCAATATCAAAAAACCCATCGCCATCAGGTACCCCAAAGGAAACCTCACAGAAACCAACTGGGAGCAAAATCAATTCGATAACCCTGAAAGCCACCTTCAACCCCAATTCCTTCAACACGTTAACAATGCCAAGATTCTGTTGTTAACAACCGGCCATGCAAGTAACTTGGCCCAACAAGCGCATCACCAACTCGAAGGAATACAATATCATCACATTCATTATCCGCTGATTTCGGAAAATCCCGTTACCGCCCAAATTCAATCGGGCCAAAACAATTCAACATCGAACATCAGCTGGACCCAATACGAGCAAATCATCACGGTAGAGGACGGCTGTATACAAGGTGGTTGGGGACAAAAAATGGCATCAGCACTGTCAAACATTACTCATTCCTCATTCATCCATTTGGGCATTCCCAACGAATTCATTGAGCATGGCAACAACGAGGAAGATCTTTATCCGCTCTGTGGGTATTCTCCAAGCCAAATCGCTCAAAGCGTATTGAACGCCGCCGCCAAAAACAGCCACTGATTGATCATCTGCTGACCTTCCGGTGTGAGCACGCTTTCTGGATGAAACTGCACTGCCCAAACCCCCTTACTTTCATCGCTGATACCCATCACTGCATCGCCGCAACGCGCATCAATGCACAATCCATCCATGCCGTTTTCCCCAAGATTTAGGGGCGATTGCACCACCAAAGAATGATATCTACCCACTTGTAGGGGCGATGTCAACTGCGCAAACAATCCCTGGCCGTTGTGATCCACCCACGACGATTTTCCATGCATCGGCACCTCGCCATGCACCACCTGCCAGCCTCCATTTAGGGCGATGGCTTGCAATCCCAAACAAACACCCAGCAATGGCTTTTTTCCAATCCAATCATGCAAAGCACGCATCAAATGCGGATAATCTTGAGGTTGTCCAGGACCCGGCCCCACAACCCAAGCATCACAGCCATCCATCAATACTGAAAGTTCAGGCCAGTCTTTCCCTTCATTGCGCAAAACCACCACATCTGCACCCGCCACTTCCAAGCAATGAACCAGATTGTAAGTAAAACTATCCAAATTATCGATGAACAACACCCGCATAAAATCACATTCAAATACTGAATTTCTTGCCGATGCCAGCCACAAAATCCTTCAAATAATAAGGCTCGTAGTAAGCCAAATCCACAAAATCTGATTTCGAAAAAGCCTCACAGGCCATTTCACACATGTAAGCTGCTCTGGGCGATTCATCCAAAAAAATAGAATCCGTGGCCGCCAACAATCGCTGTACTTTTTCATTGGCATTGCCTACAAACACTGTGGCATCACCATAGCCTATCACACGTTCGGAAGGCAGAATCTCCGCCGTTACGCCCCCCACAACCCCTTTGTCTCTCACAAAATGCAACGCATATACCTCATCCCTCCTGGCATCCATCATCACCCAAACTTCCTTACTATCAACCCGTTGATCTATAGCATATCGCGCCAAGGCCTCAAACCCAGAAATCGAAATCAACGGCACAGCCAATCCATAACACAGCCCCTTGGCCAAACTCACACCAATGCGCAATCCCGTGTAACTGCCTGGCCCTTCCTGAAAGCCCACAGCCAAAACCTTCGCATTTAACTGCAAAACCTGATCTACAGCTCGCTGCAACATCATGGGCAATTGCTCCGCATGCGCCTGACGATCTGCCCCAACCTCATTCCATACCAATACACCCTGCAGGTCGCAAACCGCCACAGAAGGAAATTCCGCCGAAGACTCAATCAATACTATCACTCAATCAATTTTTACCCCACAAAACTAACCCATTCTCACCCAATCATCCACCATTATCTGCAATCACTTATCTTTGCATTTCCACAGTTGATATGACAAAAGAAGTATTTATCGTAGCGGCAGCCAGAACCCCCATGGGAAGTTTCAACGGCGCCCTTTCTAGCGTTCCAGCTACACAGTTGGGCGCCATCGCCATCAAAGGCGCATTGGAAAAAGCCGGTGTGAACCCAGACCATGTAGATGAAGTTTTTATGGGTTGCGTACTTCAAGCCGGTGTGGGTCAAGCCCCCGCCCGTCAAGCTTCAAAATTCGCAGGCATTGGCGATCACGTGCCCGCAACCACCATCAACAAAGTGTGTGCGAGCGGACTTAAATCGGTATCATTGGCAGCCCAAAGCATCATGTTGGGTCTTAACAACATCGTTGTAGCTGGTGGTATGGAAAACATGAGTTTAACCCCTCATTACCTGCCCAACTCACGCGGTGGATATCGCTACGGTCACGTGCAAGCCCTCGATGGCATCATCAACGATGGACTTACAGATGCTTACGACAAATCTTTGATGGGTACCTGTGCTGAATTGTGCGCCAAGGAAATGAACTTTTCTCGCGAAGACCAAGACAATTACGCCATTCAAAGTTATACCCGCGCTGCCGAAGCCTGGAAAGCCGGAAAATTCAACGACGAAATCGTTCCCGTTACCATCCAAACCCGCAAAGGCGAAGTGGTTGTGAGCGAAGATGAAGAATACAAAAATGTAAGCTTCGATAAAATCCCTGGCTTGAGAGCCGTTTTCCAAAAAGACGGTACGGTAACCGCAGCCAACGCATCAACCATCAACGATGGCGCAGCCGCCTTGGTATTGATCAGTGGTGAAAAAATGAGAGAACTCGGTCTTACCCCATTGGCCAAACTTACCGGATTTGCAGATGCTGAACAAAGCCCTGAGTGGTTCACCACCACCCCTGCAAAAGCATTGCCCATAGCCGCTCAACGCGCAGGAATCACCGTTGCCGACCTCGATTTCGTGGAATTGAATGAAGCATTTTCAGTGGTTTCTTTGGCCAATAACAAATTGCTCAACTTGGATGCCAGCAAAGTAAACGTGAACGGCGGTGCTGTGGCGCTTGGACACCCATTGGGCGCATCGGGAGCACGCATTTTGGTAACCCTTTTACACGTACTCAAACAAAACAACGGGAAATACGGTGGCGCTGCCATTTGCAACGGCGGCGGTGGCGCAAGTGCCGTTGTGGTTGAAAACTGCTAATCACCAGCTAAAAATTACAATCATACAACAAAGAGGCCATCACAAAGAAGATGGCCTCTTTGTTTTTCCAGAATTCAATATTTTTGTCGTACCCTCGTTTAATCATTACCTGCCCAAATCATGAACGTTCAAAGGATCCTATACACCCTGCTCTTGTCAATCGCCAGCCTAACAAGCCCTGTCATCGCACAAACAGAATCCGCGTTCCAAGCCGATGAAGACAGTCTGCTCACCATCGCCCCTTACGTAATCTCAGCAACCACAGACTCTGCCAAATTCTCCGTCGCAACCCAACTGCAAGAAAAACTGTTAGAAATACTCGCCAATCCCGCCTCATTTGAGTACGAATTCGCCAACCTCAGAATGAGCACCGTAGCCGTGGCCTCACACCCAAAGTCATCGGTGCGATTGTTCACCTACAACATCATCCTAAAGAACGGCGTATTTCACCACTATGGCGTGATCCAACGCAAAACCAAATCCGGCGTTGCACTCTACTCACTGCACGATACCGCACAAAATTTACCCAAAGACGCCAAAGAAATCACCCTAGATCAAAGCCAATGGATCGGCGGCCTATACTACCAAATTTTCCCCCACAAAGTAAAAAAGAAAGAGTATTTCGTAGTGATGCAATTCGATGGCCACAACATCAATTCCAACCGATCCATCATCGATGTGCTTAGTTTCGAGAAAGACGAAGAAGCCCCTGAACCCAATGTTTACAAACCCATCTGGGGCGCCCCACTTTTCCGCGATGGACTGGAAGACCCCTCAGAAGATTATCGCGTAATTTTTGAATACCACAAATCTTCTCGCATTCTGATGCGCTACGAAGAAGAAAAAAAGACCATTGTTTTTGATGAAATCGGTCCGGCCTTCCCCGCTGCCGATGGCAACGCTTACTATTACATCCCAACCGGCGATTATTCAGGTTATAAACACTCCAAGCGTGGCATTTTCACCAAAGAAGCCCTAGACGCCACCGATTTCGGCCAAGGCATCCCCAACCCAACCATTTTTCGCTGATTTACTCGGGCAGATATTGTCCCAACAAATCCATCTTGGCGCGGGTTTCCTGCCATTCCACTTCTACCTCAGAGCCCGCGTTCACGCCACATCCCGCAAACAACGTATACCCATTCTTTACGATTTTGCCACATCGCAAAGTCACGTAAAACATAGATTTCTGTGCACCAACCCATCCCATATATCCGGCATACAAACCGCGGTCAAAACCTTCATTGCTTCTCAGCCATTCACAAGCCAATTGCTGAGGATATCCGCCCACTGCAGGGGTAGGATGCAATTTCTCCAACAAACGCCACGGTCGATTCGATACACCCCCAAATGCCCATTCCGATACCAAATGTTTGATATTCCCCATCGCCAACTCGCCCATTTGCGATTCTTTCGCCCCCAATATTCCCGATGATTCCAAAGCTTCAGCAATAAATCTACTCGTAACCGTTTGCTCCAACCTCTCCTTGTCCGTCCACCCACCCTGTGCCGCAGTCAATGTACCCGCCAACGCCATCACTTTGCCCACACCGCCTTCCACGGTCAACAAATTCTCTGGCGTGGCTCCCATCCAACATCCCCATTCTGGATGCATGATCAAAAACAAAAACGCATTGGGGTGAGCACAGTGCAATTGCTCAAATACCCCCCAAACCACATCCGCATCCATCGCCACCTCAATCGATTTCACCCGGGCCGCTACCGCTTTCTCCAAATGTCCCGAAGCGATTTCGCCGCGAATCCCCTCAATCTCCTCTGCAAACGCCCCCAAAGAGGTGGTCTCCAACAATGGTTCAGCCAATAGAGCAGAGAAATTACAAACCCATTTTTCGTAACACGACTTCCAACCCAATAGGTGCTCGCTCACCATGATACACTGGGCATTCAATTTCGGATCGAACGGTTGAATACAAAACAAATCGCCCGAAACCCCCAATAAATCCGCAGGATTCACCAGATCACCCGCCACAAATTGAGGCAAACTCTCTCCCGGTAAACGGAAAATCGCCTTCCCCTGTTGTATATTTGCCCCATCCTTCGTTAGTTCCATTTTCTATTGATCCCATGCAAAGTTCACCCACCCAAGCCACAAAAACAATGTATATCATCCGGCATGGGGAAACCAATTACAATCGATTGGGCATCGTTCAAGGTTCTGGCGTAGATACCGATATCAATGAACTCGGACAGCAACAAGCGGATGCATTTTACCAAGCCTACAAACACATCCCTTTTCAAAGGATTTTTGTGAGCTCACTCAAACGCACACACCAAACGGTAGCGCCCTTCGCCCCGCACAACATCCCCACTCAAATCATCCCAGAACTCAATGAGATCAATTGGGGCGTTTTAGAAGGTCAGCAGCCCAGCGAACACTCGCGTCAAGAATTCTATGCGATGTTGCAAAGATGGAGAAACGGCGAACTCAACCAAGCCATCAATGGCGGCGAAACACCCATGGCCATGGTGAAACGCCAAAAGCAAGGACTCAAAAAAATCGAAAACAGCCCTGAAAACCCCATCCTCATTTGTATGCATGGTAGGGCTTTGAGAGGTTTCTTGTGTTTGCTCACCAACACACCCCTCCACCAAATGGATGATTTCGAACACAACAACGTGTGCCTTTATATCGTGGAAAAACACCCGCACGAATCCCATTACCGCGTGAAAGTGAAAAACAGCCTCGACCACCTCACCCACCTGCGTTAACCCACATGGACGATCAAACCATCTTCATTCACATCACAGACCGAGAAGGCATAGAAAAAGCCTTCGAAGCACCCACCGACATGGGCCTCAACTTGATGGAATTTTGCAGAGCCGTTGAACTGCCCGTAAAAGGCGAATGTGGCGGCATGGCCATGTGCGCAACTTGCCAAGTATATGTGCTCAGTGATCATCAATTACCAGAACCCACAGACGATGAACTGGGCATGCTCGATCAAGCATTCTTTGTGAAAAACAACAGTAGGTTGGGATGCCAAATTCACCTGCACCAAGCATTGAACGGACTGAAAGTTCAACTCGCTCCAGAAATTGATGGATAAATTTTCAAATATGTTGTTGAATTCATTGCATTTGGTTATCTTTGCAGTCCTTTTTAACAGAAATGGCAAATCATAAGTCCGCAATCAAGAGAATCAGAGCCAACGCTGCCAAGCGTGACCTCAACCGCTACCAGCACAAAACTGCTCGTAATATCGTTAAGACCATCCGCAAAGCCACCAGCAAAGACGAGGCTTTGAAGTTGTTGACCAACGCATTCTCTGCATTGGACAAATTGGCGAAGCGCAATGTAATACACAAAAACAAAGCTGGCAACTTGAAATCAAGTTTGCAAAAGCACGTGAACTCTTTGGCGTAAGCTTAATCAGTTCTTTAGATATTAAAAAAGACGACCATTGGTCGTCTTTTTTGTTTTACCCTGCCCCTGCCGAAACCATTATTTGTCCCAAGCAATTCCTAGGGCCATTAATCCCGCATCAATCCGGTCTAATCCAGTCTTACCCATACCATGCGCCGCAGCCACCTCTTCGCGTGTATATAATAGCAAATCATCAATGGTATTGATGTTCAACGAGAGCAAAGCACGAAGGGCTGGCGAAGCCAGCCCCCATGATAAAATACGTTTGTCCATTTGTTGGCAACGATGTGCCATTGTCTGCTGTAAATGCTGATTCAATTGCAAATTACACCGACTCATAAAAGCAATTAATCAATCACCAAAGTACCCACCTTCTCGCCAGATACCAAACGCATCAAATTGCCTGGGGTATTCATATCAAAAACCACAATGGGTTTATTGTTTTCCTGACAAAGTGTAATTGCCGTAAGATCCATAACCTCCAAGCCCAAATCATAGACCTTTTTGAAGGAAATTTCATCATATTTCACCGCAGTTGGATTCTTTTCAGGATCGCTATCATAGATACCATCTACACGCGTTCCTTTGATTACAACGTCTGCCTCGATCTCTACCGCCCTCAACGATGCCGCTGTATCTGTTGTAAAATACGGATTGCCAGTACCCGCACCAAAAATCACTACCCTTCCCTTCTCCAAATGACGCATTGCACGTCTGCGAATGAAAGGCTCAGAGATTTGTTCCATTTTAATCGCCGATAACAATCGGGTTGTTAAACCAGCCTTTTCAAAAGACCCTTGCAACGCCATCGCATTGATCATCGTTGCCAACATACCCATGTAATCTCCCGTTGCACGATCCACAACACCCCCTTGAGCGCCCTGAACCCCGCGGAATATATTTCCACCACCAATCACCACCGCAACTTCCACTCCTGCATCCACAACACTCTTTACCTCTTTGGCATACGCCTCCAACACTTTCGCATCGATTCCATAGGATTGCGTGCCCAATAAGGCCTCTCCACTCAATTTCAGTAATACTCTTTTGAATTTCATTTGACGTTGTAATATTAGCAAAAAAAATCCCTCTTTCGAGGGATTTGATATTTCTTAATTAACCGAGCTGAACTCGTTTGAAACTTGATACGGTGAGACCAGGCTCAACACCCGACAAATATTTCTCGATGGTCATAGAACCATCTTTTACGAAATCTTGTGCCAACAAGGTAGATTCCTTGAAGAACTTCTCCAACTTACCAGTAGCGATACGATCAATCATGGCTTCAGGCTTGCCTTCAGCACGTGCTTGCTCACGACCGATTTCCAATTCACGCTCGATGGTTTTAGCATCAACACTGTCGCGATTCACAGCCACAGGATTCATCGCAGCAATTTGCATCGCTACATCTTTACCTGCAGTGTGGTTGCTATCGTTGGCAGCATTGTTCAATTCTACCAATACACCCATACGATTTGCACCGTGAATGTATGATACAACGTTTGAACCTTCAACCAACTCGTACTTGGTTACATCAATCTTCTCGCCAATCTTAGCAACTTCTTCCATCAAACGATCTGCAATGCTCACACCGTCAATGGCCAAAGCCTTCAACGCGTCTACATCAGCAGGTTTGTTTTCCAAAGCCACCGTGGCGATATTTTTCGCCATTGCCACGAAATTCTCGTTCTTGGCAACAAAATCAGTTTCGCAACTCACCAACACAATCACACCCGCACTGCGAGAATCATTGGTCAATGCAATCACACAACCTTCAGTTGCTTCACGATCGGCACGCTTGGCTGCAATTTTTGCACCTTTCTTGCGCAAGAAATCTACTGCAGCTTCGAAGTCACCGTTGGTTTCAACCAAAGCATTTTTACAATCCATCATACCCGCACCAGTCATCTGGCGGAGCTTATTTACTTCTGATGCACTAATTGTTGTCATATCAATAAATTCAATTAAGCTTCAGCAGCAACTTCTTTTTCAGCCACTGGAGCCGCTTCATCTTCTGATTTTTCACGCTTGCGCTCCATGGTACCTTCGATGATCGCATCAGCGATTTCACGGGCAATCAATTGGATCGACTTAGATGCATCATCATTTCCAGGGATAGAATAATCTACAACCGTTGGATCTGAGTTTGTATCTACCAAAGCAATGGTTGGGATACCCAAACGAGTAGCCTCAGACACTGCAATGTGCTCGCGCTTCACGTCGATAAGGAAAATTGCACCAGGCAACTTTGTCATATCTTCGATACCGCCCAAAATCATATTCAATTTTGCCTTTTCACGGTCCAACATCAAACGCTCCTTCTTGTTGATACGCTCAAATGTACCATCCGTAGCCATCTTGTCGATGTTTTGCATACGCTTGATACTCTTACGCACCGTTTGGAAGTTCGTTAACATACCACCCAACCAACGCTCGGTTGTGAAAGGCATGTTGGCGCGCTTGGCCTCCTCAGCCACGATTTCTTTTGCTTGCTTCTTAGTAGCAACAAACAAAACTCTACGGCCTGAACGAGCAATATTCTTAGCAGCGGCTTTCGCCTCTTCTAATTTACTTTCGGTTTTTTTAAGGTCAATGATGTGGATACCATTCTGTTCCATAAAAATATATGGAGCCATTTTTGGATTCCATTTGCGGGTAAGGTGACCAAAATGTACACCTGCTTCCAACAAATCTTGCTGAGTATATGCCATGAGTATAATTAACGTTTAGAGAACTGGAAGCGACGACGAGCCTTTTTCTGACCTGGCTTTTTACGTTCAACCACACGTGAATCACGTGTCATGAAGCCTGCCTGTCTCAAAGGTGATTTCAATTCTGCATTGATATCTACCAACGCCTTCGAAATGGCCAAACGAACCGCTTGCGCTTGTCCGCTTACACCACCCCCGCAAACATTTACCTGAATGTCGTACTTGCCGGCATTCTCTGTCAATGTCATTGGAGCCTGAATGGCTGATTGGTGCCAAGGAAGTGGGAAGTATACTTCCAATGCCTTCTTGTTTACAATAATTGTTCCGTTACCTTCTTTCAGGTATACGCGTGCTACAGCGGCTTTTCTTCTGCCTGAGGTGTTTATCATAGGGCTCAGTTTTCAGTATTCATTACTTTGGGTTGTTGTGCCGCATGGGGATGTTCAGTTCCCTCGTACACAAACAAATTGGTAAACAAACGACGGCCCAAACGATTCTTAGGCAACATCCCTTTTACCGCCATCTCAATCAAACGCGCTGGTTTTACGTTCTTCGCCAAAGTGCTTCTCTGTCCACCAGGAAATCCTGTGTGACGCAAATACTCCTTCTTGTCGAACTTGCCCGCAGTCATCACAACATGGGCAGCGTTGATCACAATTACATTGTCACCACAATCAACGTGCGGTGTGTAAGATGGCTTGTTCTTGCCTCGGAGAACCGATGCAATTTGAGAGGCCATACGGCCTAATGTCTGTCCATTTGCGTCAACAACAAACCACTGCTTGTCGGCAGTCATTTTGTTAACCGAAACGGTTTTGTATGTACTCAGCGGATTCACGTTTGTAATTCTTACTTAGTTTTTGGGGTTGCAAAAATAGGATATTTTATCTCTTAGAGCAAGATATCCACAACTTTTTTTCATGCTTTCTTTAATTAGACACCAAAATCACCCAAACTGCGCCGATTTCCCAGCCAACAATCATAGGCAATTTCCTGAAAATCAAGAATATCTCTACCAATCGTCCTCGTCGGGTTGATAAGGTTGCTGCAACGTCTTCTTCAATCCCGTTACCACCTCATTCACCTCAAAATCCGCAGCCAACAAATATCGGTCTGTGAATTGAAAGCCCTTTTTCAAACGCATGTAGTGCTCGTGATACGTCCTTGAAATTTTTGTACTCAATCCCTCTTCCGCCTCTACGTGCACAAAATTTCCAAATTGATACTTATATCTGCTGTCCTTAAATCTCAATGTCAATCGATATTCCATCATCCCCTCCTGCTTCTTATTGTACTGCCCGTACCTGCAAACCATCGGCGTTGTCACCTTCAATACAATCCGCTCCGCCACCTTGTCCTCTATCACCATCTTCTTGTAACCCTCCTTGCCCAAGCGCTGCACCAAATATTTCTTCGCACGCCAATACAATGAATCAGCACCGCAATTCTCACACATCTCATCCTCAATGATGTTCTCGTAGAAAATGATCTCACGCATACTGTCGTAAGGCGGCACAAAACGAACATAAGGCGCACGCTTCACCACCGGCTCCTCCGCCGATCCACCACCGTCCATGCCCCAACCCCCATCGCCACCACCAGATGCCGCAACAGATGTATCCTTCGAAGCAGTATCACTGCCACTGCCTGCATCGCCGCCAAATCCCCACTGACCAAAAACATCACCGGGTACCCCTATCACAAAAAGCAGAATCACTGCCCATCGTAACCAAGATTGCTCTTGCGCATTACGAGTATCTCTCATCGTATTGTATCGTATTTTAAAATTAATTCCGCGAATATAAGGTGCAGAGACACTCCTTTTCCCCCACAGCGGCCCGCCGTCTCCGATTTCATTACACATAAACGACAAACTGCTCAAATTATTTTACACTTTACCCGGAAATCTTCCCTTGCTGAAAATTCTACCCGCCGGTTTCCCCTTCCGCCTAGCCACCTGCTCCGCCTCCGGCAAATGAATCACATCCCTACAGTCCTCAGAACAACAACACTCGTATTTCTCAGCACAAGCCTCACACTGTATAAACAACAAATGACAGCCCGTATTGGCGCAGTTGATGTGCTTATCTGCTGCCTCACCACACTGATGACAAACCGCTATTACATCGTCTGAAACCCGCTCCGCCAAACGCTGATCAAACACAAAATTCACCCCCTTAAACTTGTTCTCCAAGCCACCCGCCTTCACCTGATTCACATAGTTGATGATCCCTCCCTCCAAATGATACACCTCGTTGTAACCATTATGCTTCATCCATGCACTGGCCTTCTCACATCGAATTCCACCAGTACAATACATCAAAATGGGCTTGTCCTTCTCCTCCTTATATAAATCCAATACCCGCGCCAATTCCTCCCTGAAAGTATCGGTATCCGGACAGCTCGCACCATCAAACCTGCCCACCTCGCTCTCGTAATGATTGCGCATGTCAATCACCACTGAATCCGGCGAATCCATCTTCGCATTCCACTCCGCCGCCGCCAAATACTTGCCACGGTTCTGCAAACTAAACGTAGGATCCGTAATGCCATCCGCCACAATCTTTTCCCTCACCTTCACATCCAACTTGATAAAACTCTTTTGCTTCTCCTCGATGGCCACATTCAATCGAATCCCATTCAAAAAATCAATCCTGTACAAATCGTCTTTGAATGCCTCAAAATGCTCCGATGGCAGCGCAATCTGTGCGTTGATGCCCTCCTGGGCGATGTAAATCCTACCCACAACCCCCAAACGCGAAAAACGCAAAAACAAATCGTTTCTGAACGCCAGTGGATCCTCAATGGGATGATAACAATAAAAGGAAATGGTGGTGTAAGGACGAACATCGGCATCCATCCGACGTTTCAGTTCCTCCCGGTTCACAATGTTTCGCAATAACATGGACTGAGATTTTTTATTAGTAAAGTTCCACAAAAATACGAAATCTTAAACAAAATCGCATCACCAAGCGCAACCAATCAAAAACAAACAGCCACCAACAAAAACAAAAAAGCCCCGTTTCCGGGGCTTTTCGTTACATCTTGATAAAAGTGTGGTGATAGTATCTCTTGCGAGGTGGTTTACATGATTTACCTTTTGCCGAACCACATGATTCCAACAACATCGTTGCGAAAATCACAATCAACAAAACACCTGCAATTTTGGTTAGATACTTCACTTGTATAGAACGCAAAATCAATGATTAAATTCTGTCATCAAAAATTAATGACGAACCACAATCTTGCTGTTCAAATTCTTGCTGTTGCCATTTACACTCACCATGTAAACACCTTCAGACCAATTAGCAACACTCATGTTCAATGCACCCGCATTCAAATTGCCGCTGAACACAACCTTGCCCTGCATATCAGCAACCACTACTGAAGCATTGCCCATTTCCTTGGCCTCAACCACGAACAAATCGTTGGCAGGGTTTGGGTACAAGTTCAAGTTTTGCTCAACAGCCTCAGTACCTACCATTGCAATAGGGAAAGTCTCAGATTGCAAAATCTCTTTGGTTGTTGCATCTTGCACAAACACAACCACAGCCAAATCATTCCAAGTTTCAACGCTGTTCTCAGACAAGTGATTGATGTGCTGAGCCGCAGAGCCATCCAAAGGCAAACGATAACCACCATTGAACGTGTAGGCAATTTTCTTGGTTAACTTGGTGTCTTTCTTCAAAGGAGTCAATACCTGTCCTACAGAACCGGTCATCATCTTCTTCATCACAGATTCAAACTGGGTTTCACCGTTCGATTTCTTGTTGGCATAAGTAACACCCTCAACAACCGCAGCGTGCAACTTCAAGTTGTTGCTAGCATTGTCCAACAAAGGATTCAAAGTAACATCCAAAGTTATGGTGTTCTTCCAAGTCAATGCCACACTACCCGTGATCTCAATGAATGAAGGCTTGCTTTGGTATTCATCGTACAACGCCGTTGTGAATGAATTCGCATTGTTATCCCAACTACCGTCAATTTCCATGCGAGGAACAGAATTTACGTTGTAAAAAGTCATACGATCACGCACCTCTTGGGTGCAATATGGATCACCTGTCCCAGGGAAGTTTACCTGATACTTAATGGTGCTGTGCTTGGCTCTGCCATCGATCACCTTGTTATAGTTGATGTTACCCGGGGTACATGGAGGACAAGTAGAAGAAGTAAATACTTCATTCAAAATTTTGCGATCTACCGCCTTATCAAACACCATCAAAGATTTAGATGCATTGTTGTTTCCAACTTTGGTATCATCAGCA
>JAIYBO010000018.1 GCA_027488495.1 Bacteroidota bacterium
ATATCGGGGAAAATCATCAAATACGATTATTGGCGTTTGGAGCCCATGCTAACGTACAATTATTACCCCAAACGAAACGCTGTTGTGAATCATTTTGGGTTGGTTGCCAGTAATAGTAGTTATTACGATAGCAGTTTTCATGGAACTGAATCAGAGTCGGAGGTGGGTTTGGATGTGAACTTTCAAAATAGTTCGATGTTTCATGTGAGTTTTGACCATTCGTATTACGATTTGTTTTTGCCATTTGATCCTTTGGATGAGGGCAATTATTTTTTTGGTAAATATGAATGGACGGCGGTGCACACTGAGTTTACTAGCAACAATCGCAAGCCATTGAGTGGGTTTGTTGAGGCTTCTTACGGTGGTTATTTCATGGGTAAGAAGTACGAGTTTGGCGGAAATTTATCGTATCGGGTGAAGGGTTTGGGCAAGCGCAAATTGCCATTGTTGTTGTTCAATGCAAACTGGAATCACATCAATGTGGTGATGAGCGACAGTCAAACATCGGCCATCAACTTGATTGGTTTTAAAACTGAATATAGCATCAATACGAATACGTATTTGACAGGATTTTTGCAGTACAACACGCAATCTGAGAAGATGAATGTGAATGTAAGATTTCAGTGGAGATACAGACCGATGAGTGATTTTTTCTTGGTGTATAGTCAGAACTACGACCAATTTCAATCGGTATTGCCGAATCGCAATGCGTACTTGGGTGCATCGTACAGAACCCTTGCTGCGAAATGGGTGTATTGGTTTAACTAGAAACCGTTGAGGTGTGGTGAATTAGAACCCGTCGCCATCGAGGATATTGCCGAGTCCACCAAGGATGCTGCCTTCTTCACGCCTTCCGCCTGGGGTGCCGTAGCTGAGGATTTTGCTGGCCAAGCGCGATACAGGTAAACTTTGCAACCACACTTTTCCGGGGCCTCTCAACACGGCGAAGAACAGGCCTTCACCCCCGAAAAGGGCATTTTTCACGCCACGAACCATTTGAATATCGTAATCTATGCCTGAGGTAAACGCCACGATACAACCGGTATCGATGCGGAGAGATTCACCGGCGCGGAGTTCTTTTTCGAGTACGTGACCACCGGCATGAACAAAAGCGAGGCCATCGCCTTCGAGTTTTTGCATGATAAAGCCTTCGCCACCGAAAAGACCGGTACCGAGTTTGCGTTGGAATTCGATGCCCACGCTTACGCCTTTTGCTGCGCAGAGGTAGCTATCTTTCTGACAGATGACTTTCCCGCCGAGTTGTTGGAGGTCGAGGGCCATGATTTTACCGGCATAGGGTCCGGCGAAGGTCACGCGGGCTTTGTTGTATCCTGCGTTTGTGAAGGCGGTCATGAAGAGTGATTCACCAGTAAGCAATCGTTTGCCGGCGCCCATCAATTTACCGAAGATTCCGCCATTTTGGTTGCTGCTGCCATCGCCAAATACGGTTTCCATTTCGATGCCATCGTCCATGAACATAAAGCTGCCGCTTTCGGCCATCACGGTTTCTTGGGGATCAAGTTCAATTTCTACACACTGCATTTCTTCACCGAAGATGCGGTAATCGATTTCGTGGTTCCGTCTCATAGTTTTATGGGGTTGGTGATTTGTGGAATGGGTGATTTTTTGGGTGATTATGCGTTTTCGCTGGGCAATTTTTTGAGTGCGAGGATGCTAAAATCGCTATTTTCCTGTACGATGGTATTGCTGAGATGACCGAGGCCGTCGATTTCCATATTTACCACATCGCCGGGTTGTAGCCATTGTTCGGGGTAGTTGGGGTTGTTGAGTTTGCCTGTGCCGTTGAGTTCGAGGAAGCAACCGGTACCTACTGTGCCACTGCCGATGACATCGCCAGGGAAAATGTCTGCACCGTATGCACAACGTTCTACGATTTCGGCGAAGGTCCAATCCATATCGCCTACGCTGCCTTCACTGACTTGGATGCCATTGACCCAGCACTTCATGGCGAGGTTATAGCTATTGCCTACGTGACCGGGTTTTGCTTGAATTTTATAGGGTTCAAGTTCATCGGGTGTTACGAGCCAGGGGCCAATGACGGTGCTAAAATCTTTTCCTTTGGCTGGGCCGAGGTTGAGGAGCATTTCTTCCATTTGGAGTCGGCGCGCACTCATGTCGTTCATGATCATATAACCCGCGATGTATTGATCGGCTTCTTCGGCTTTCACGTTTCTACCGCGTTTTCCAATTACGATGGCTGCTTCGAGTTCAAAATCCAGTTTGTGGAAATGATCGGGCATACATGGAATTTCACCGGGGCCTTGAATGGCGTTGTGGTTGGTGAAGTAGAAGATGGGATATTGATCAAATTCTGGGATCATGGGCACGCCTCGGTTTCTGCGGGCTGCGGCCACGTGTTGGCGGAAAGCGTATCCATCCCTGCAAGAAGTGGGTTGGGGTACGGGTGCCAAAAGGATATCGTTTGAGCAAGGGATTCCGAGCGCTGCATGTTGGCCGGCGATGATTTCTGCTTCAACGGCTTTGGCCAGGGCGCTTTGGTTGTCCCAATCGTTCAACATATCGCGCATGTTCATGGCGATGTTGGGGTTGATGGTGTGAAGGGGAAAAATTTGGTTGTTGACCAGGATGCCGGTTTGGGCGAGGTCATTGGTTTTGAAGGTGACCAATTTCATACTACAAAAATACGTCTATTTTCGGAGTTTGTGTGGGTAATCCCATTTGGTGATTGGCGGTTGATGGGTGAAATTTGTTGCATGGAAACATCGCAGCGAGTAAAAACAAAGGTTTTGGTAACGGGCAGTAACGGATTGTTGGGGCAAAAGCTCACGGATTTGTTTTTGGGGCAGCCGAACTGGGATTTATTGGCTACTGGCGCGGGTTTAAACCGTCATCCTGCGAAGGAGGGGTATCGATATGAAACGATGGATATCACCAACGCGGATGAGGTGGAAGCGATTTTACAGCGAGAATTGCCTGATGTAGTGATTCACACGGCGGCGATGACGCAAGTCGATGATTGTGAATTTAAACGCGATGAATGTGTGGCTCTGAATGTAACGGCCGTGGAGCATCTGGCGCAATTGAGTACAAAATTGGGATTTCACATGGTTCATGTGAGCACAGATTTCATTTTTGATGGTACCAAGCCGATGTACGTGGAATCTGACGAGGCCAAGCCATTGAGTTATTATGGATGGAGCAAGTTGGAGGGGGAGAAGCGGGTGATTGAGCACGCCAACAGTTACAGCATTTTGCGCACGGTTTTGGTGTTTGGTCAAGTGGCTGATATGAGCAGAACGAACATCGTTTTGTGGGCTCATGGCACGTTGAAGCAGCAAAAATCTGCGAATGTGGTGACAGATCAATTCAGAACACCCACATTGGCGGAAGATTTGGCGATGGGTTGTTTTTTGGCGGCTGAGCAGCGGGCACAGGGCATTTTCAACATTGCTGGGAAAGATTATATGAGTGTGATAGAATTGGTGGAGCGGGTGGCAAAGTTCTATGGATATTCTATGGATTGCATCAACCGTGTAGACAGCAGCACGTTGAATCAACCGGCGAAGAGACCGCCCATCACGGGATTGGATATTTCGAAAGCGGAAAGGGAATTGGGTTATGCGCCTCGCTCTTTTGAGGAGGGATTGGCCTTATTGGGATTGAAGTAAGGAATCGCCCCGGGGCGAAGGTTGGGTTAGGGCTTTTGCATCACTTCACCGCATTCTTTGCAGGTTCTGAGGTCTTCAGAATCGTAATATTGGTTGAAGTGTGTAAGGAAATCAGTTTCGATGTTTTGGAGTTCGAAATAGGCTTCATGGAGTTTGTGGTTGCAGTTGTCGCAGAACCAAAGCAAACCGTCTTTGAATCCTTTGCCTACGCGAACGCGTTCGATGACCAATCCGATGGATCCTGCCGTTCTTCCTGGGCTATGGGGTACACCAGGGGGGAGTAGGAACATGTCGCCCGGGCCCAAGTTCACATCCACACGTTCTCCATTTTGCTGGGTTTTAATGGTGATTTCACCTTCGAGTTGATAAAACAGCTCTTCGGTTTCGTTGTAGTGATAATCTTTGCGTGCGTTGGGTCCACCCACGATCATCACAATATAATCGGTGCCTTCGGGGTATAGGTTTTTGTTTGCAACGGGGGGTTTGAGCAGGTGTCTATTATCTGCGATCCATTGTTGGAGGTTGAAGGGTTTGCGAATTTCCATGGTGTTGTATTGGGTGTTTGGTTAGACTTTTGTGATCGTTGTTAAGGCAAAAGTAAATGATTGTGAAGGAAAATTTCATGTTGAATGTCATGCTGCAAACTTTTTGCAATTTTTACTAAAAGTTCATCGCTTTGAAACCCCTAACTTTGCCAAACAACTTCCATGAGTGACGCAATAAAACATGAGTGCGGTGTTGCTTTCATACGGTTGAGGAAGCCGTTGGAGTACTACCAAGAAAAGTATGGCACGTATTGGTATGGCTTGGCCAAGCTACAATATTTGATGACCAAGCAGTTAAACCGCGGTCAGGACGGAGCGGGGATGGGGGTTGTAAAGCTAGATCCTGATTACGGGGCGAGGTATTTGGCTCGCAAGCGAAGCGCCAGTAAAACGGCTTTGATCGATATTTTTGAGGAGATTGGAGAGGCGTTGAATGAGATTCCGGTGGAGTTTCGCAACGATGCGGATTATTTGCGCAAGCACTATCCTTATGCCGGTGAGATGTTGTTGGGGCATTTGCGTTATGGCACTTACGGAGGGAATAGCATTGAGAATATACATCCTTTTTTGAGGCAAAATAACTGGATGGCCAGGAATTTGATGTTGGCGGGTAACTACAACATCACCAATACAGACGAATTGTTCAATGCGTTGATTGATTTGGGACAGCAGCCCAAAGAGAAGAGCGATAACGTGTTGATGTTGGAGAAGATTGGCCATTTCATCGACGAGGAAAACCAACGTTTGTTTGGTGTTTTGAAGGCCCAGGGCTTTACCAACTTGGAGATTTCTGAGAAGATTAAGGAGGAGATTTCGCTCACCAACATTTTGAAGCGCAGTTTCAAGAATGTAGACGGGGGTTATAATATGATTGGTATGTTGGGTCATGGCGATGCGTTCATCATTCGCGATCCGGCGGGCATTCGTCCTTCGCACTACTACATCGATGATGAGGTTGTGGTTGTGGCGAGTGAGCGTGCGGCGATTCAAACAGCGTTCAACATTTATCCTGAAGACGTGCAAGAATTGGGGCCTGGGAACGCGTTGTTGGTGCGCAAGAGCGGCCATGTGGAGGAGGTGAATATCATCGAACCCACAGAGAGGATGAGTTGCAGTTTTGAGAGAATTTACTTCAGCAGGGGCAATGACCAGGCGATATATCACGAGCGAAAGGAGTTGGGTAGATTGTTGGCGAAGCCGGTGATGTCGTTGTTGGGCAATGACTTAGTGAATACTGTTTTTAGTTATGTACCCAATACGGCGGCCACAAGTTTTTACGGGTTGATTGATGGGATTCATGAAATCCGCAGGGAGTTGCAGGCAGAGGCGTTATCGAAAATCGATGTGAAAAACGAACCGGAGAAGGTGAAGGAGATTTTGAGTTGGCGTCCGAGGCGTGAGAAGATTTTGGTGAAGGATGTAAAGATGCGCACGTTTATCACCAATGATTCTGACAGGGATGATTTGGTAGGGCATGTGTACGACATCACTTATGGTGTGGTTAAAAGTTGGAATGATACATTGGTGATCATGGACGACAGTGTGGTGCGTGGAACGACTTTGAAGAAGAGCATTCTGCGAATTTTGGATCGTTTGGAGCCGAAGAGAATCATTTTGGTGAGTTCTGCGCCACAGATTCGGTACCCAGATTGTTACGGCATTGATATGAGTAGGATGGGAGATTTTGCGGCGTTTGCTGCGGCTGTGGAATTGTTGAAAGACAAGGGCATGGGTGAGTTGTTAGAGACTACTTACAT
>JAIYBO010000005.1 GCA_027488495.1 Bacteroidota bacterium
GCATCTGCCGGTTACCAGCAGTACATCACCATTCCTGGCAACTGGGTAAATAACTTCACCAAAGTTCCGGGCTCTAGTGCTCCAGACTTCATTTTTCTTCAGTTCCAGCAAGAATTTGCAAGTAGCGCAAACATCAATGTGAACCAATTACTTTTTGATGGTACCTACATCGTTGGATTGCAAGCAACAAAAGCATTCATGGGCATGAGTGAACTGTTAAAATCCAAATCATTGAAAGATCTTCAATTGAATGTGGCCAAAGCCTATATCACAGCGGTTTCCACTCAAAAAAATCTCGACTTGATTGAAGCAAACATCAAATTGCTCGAAAAAAGCGCTTTCGAAGTGAAAGAAATGAACAAAGAGGGTTTTGTTGAATCCTTGGACGTGGATCGCTTAAACTTGACGTTGAGCAACCTATACATACAGCAGGAAAAACTGCAAAATGCCATCATCATCACCAAAAACGTGTTGAAAATCCACTTGGCCTTGCCCATGGAAGCAAACATCGAGCTCACCGACAATTTGGAGCAATTGGAGAATTCCTTGAGCATTACAGACATCCAGAACAATGCCTTTGACGCCAAAAGTCGCATTGAGCATCAAATTTTGGATCAAAGTGTTTCATTGGGCATACTGGATAAGAAACGCTATCAGGCTTCTGCCCTTCCCTCTTTGGTGGGCTTTTACCAGTATCAAAGAAGCACGTTGCGCAGTGAATTCAACTTTTTCCAGTCCAACTTACCCATCAACAACCAATGGGTTCCTTCGTCGATGTACGGCATGAGCTTGAGGGTGCCAATTTTTGCGGGCGGAATGACTCGTTCGAAAATTGCTGAAACCAACATTAAGATTGAAAAAGCCAAAAACGAGTTGGCAAATTTTGATCGTTATGCGGAATTTGAATATTTGAATGCAAAAAATGGTTACGCAGTGAATCTAAAGCAAGCGGAAAATCAAAAATCGAATTTGGCCCTCGCCCAGAGAATTTACGACAAAGCCACATTGAAATACAAAGAAGGTGTGGGTAGTACTTTGGAGATGATGCAAGCAGAAACCGAATTGCGCACTGCGAATAATAATTATATGAATGCCATTTACGACTTAGTATTATCAAAAATCGAATTTCAACATGCCACTGGCAATCCAATCAAATAAAAAAACATCCATGAAACGTTATATTTTACAGATTAGCATGATCGCAGCACTCGCCATTGGCGCCTGCGGTGAAAAAGCAAACTCTCCAGAAGCGAAAAAAGCCAAATTGGAATCTTTGAAAAAGGAAATCGCAAAATTACAGGGCGAAGCAAACCTTTTAGAAAAAGAACTCAACTCGGGCGCAGATGCTGCACTAGGCAAAACCGTAGAAGTATCTACAGTAAGCAGAGGACTGTTTCAAAGTTACATCATGATTGAAGGTACTGCCGACGCAAATGAAAGTACCATCGCAACACCCAAAGTACCGGGCACCGTGATTCGCGTTATGGTTCAACCAGGCGCACAAGTAAGTGCAGGTCAGGTATTGGCACAACTCGACAATACAGCCATTTCACAAGGCAAAAACGAATTGAACCAACAGTTGGTATTCGTAACCACTTTGTTTGAAAAACAAAAACGTCTTTGGGAAAAAGGTGTAGGCACCGAGGTACAATACTTATCGGCCAAAAACCAGAAAGAAGCCCTCGAAAAAAGCTTAAAAACTTTGGAGGCACAAATTGACATGTACAACATCAAGGCCCCGATTTCAGGCACATTGGAAAGTGTAGAAGCCAAGGTTGGTCAGGCCGTAGCCCCAGGTATGCCTTTGTTTAGAGTGGTAAATATGGCCAACATCAAAATCAAAGCCGATGTAGCTGAATCTCATTCTAAGAAAATCAAAGCGGGCGACCAAATTAAAATTTATTTCCCTGATTTGAAATCTGAGGTAACCACCCAAATTTCTTTTGCGGCTAAATACATTGATCCATTGAACCGCACTTTCCGTGTTGAAACCAAACTCCCAAAGGTTGAGAATTTGAAACCCAACATGATCGCCAAATTGAAAATCGTTGATTACGAAAACAAAAGTGCCATCAGCGTGAACTCAAACAGTGTTCAAAGTACAGAATCTGGCAGCTTCGTAGTTGTGGCAAAAACTGTAGCTGGAAAAAATGGTGCTGCACAAGGATTTGTGGCCGAACGCAGAAAAGTAACGATTGGAAAAACCAGTGAAGGTTTAACTGAAATCATTGAAGGATTGAACGAAGGAGACCTCGTCATTACTGCAGGTTACCAGGAATTGAACGACGGTCAAGCCATTTCTGGTGAATGGATGAAAGGCAAATAAACCCTACCCCATGAGCAAGTTAAAATTCAAAGAGTTCGGTCCCACCAGTTGGAGTATCGACAACAAAACAAGCATTTACATCCTGTCGATCTTCATCAGTATCGCCGGAATATTCTCATACAATGCGTTGCCCAAGGAGCAGTTTCCCGACATTGTAATCCCTACAATCATCGTTCAAACGGTGTATCCGGGTTCATCGCCCAAAGACATTGAAAATTTGATCACCAAACCGTTGGAGAAAAAAATCAAATCGGTGAGCGGTGTGAAGAAGCTCAAAAGCAACTCCATTCAAGATTTCAGTATCATTACTGTAGAGTTTGATACAGATGTGAAAGTAGACGAGGCCAAGCAAAAGGTGAAAGACCAGGTTGATAAGGCCAAAAGTGATTTGCCCAGTGATTTAAAAAACGATCCCATCGTACAGGAAATCAACTTTTCCGACATGCCCGTTTTGTACATCAACATCAGCGGAAATTACGATCTACAGTCTTTGAAGCGATATGCAGAATTGGCGAAGGACAAAATTGAAAGTTTGCCTAGCATCACGCGTGTTGATATTGTTGGTGCGTTAGATAGAGAATTGCAAATCAATCTCGATTTGACCTCAATGGCGACTACGGGCTTAACCATGGACGATGTTACGCGTGCGATACAATATGAGAACATGCGTATTTCTGGTGGCAACATTGATGTAGACAAGATGCAACGTTCCTTGAGTGTGAGCGGAGAATTCAAAAACAAAACAGAATTGGAGAACATCATCATTCGTTCGGGTACGGGAGCAACGGTGTATCTGCGTGATGTAGCCCAAGTGGTGGATGGATTCAAGGAAAAAGAGAGTTACGCTCGATTGGAAGGAAAGAACGTAATCACATTGAACGTGGTGAAGCGTGCTGGCGAAAATTTGATTGAAGCGAGCGATAAATGTCACGAAATCGTGGCCGATTTACAAGCCACCGGGGCCTATCCCAAAGAGATGGATGTGGTTTTCACTGGTGACCAATCTGTTAAAACCAGAACCACCGTTCACGATTTGATCAATACCATCATCATTGGTTTCATTTTGGTAACAGTTATATTGATGTTTTTCATGGGTGCAACGAACGCAATTTTTGTGGCGCTATCAGTGCCTTTGAGTTGCTTTATTGCCTTCTTGATCATGCCAACCATTGGCTTCAGCTTAAACATGATTGTTTTGTTTGCCTTCTTATTGGCTTTAGGTATTGTGGTAGACGATGCGATTGTTGTGATTGAAAACACACACCGTATTTTCCATAAAGAAAAATTGCCCATCAAAGAAGCAGCGAAAAAGGCCGCTGGAGAAGTTTTCCTGCCGGTTTTATCAGGTACGATGACCACCCTCGCCCCTTTCATTCCTTTGGCATTTTGGAAAGGCATCGTTGGAAAATTCATGTTCTTCTTGCCAGTAACTTTGATCATCACATTATTGGCTTCTTTGTTGGTGGCTTACATCATCAACCCCGTTTTCGCGGTTGATTTCATGGAAGATGAACACGCCGAAGAAGATAAAGTAAAAACGGCCAAAGCAGTTAAAAGAACCACTTTGGTGATGGGTATCATTTCCATTTTGGGTTATGTGATGGGTGGATTTGGCGTTGGAAACTTCTTTATTACCCTGTTGGGTGTGTATTTGTTGCACCATTACTGGTTGAGACACGTGATCGTCACTTTCCAAACAAAAACATGGCCTGGCGTGCAAAATCGCTATGAGAAAATCATCAAATATTTGTTGGTTGGATCAAGGCCTCGCACAACCATTTTTGCAACTGTAGTGTTATTAATCGCATCTTTTGTGATTACCGCCATCCGCAAACCGGGAGTGGTATTTTTCCCACAAGCAGATCCAAACTTCACTTATGTGTATTTGACCTTGCCAACGGGCACCAATGCAAAACATACTGATAGTATCCTAAGAATCGCTGAAAAACGGGTTTTCAAAGCCATTGGCACAACCAACCCATTGGTAGAAAGCGTGATTTCTAACGTGGCTGTAGGTGCTACAGATCCCAACAGTGGAGATCGAACCACCGCAAGCAACAAAGGTAAAATCACAGTTGCTTATGTAGACTTCGAAAAAAGAGATGGTGCCAGCACCATGGCCCTTTTAGAAAAGATACGCAGCAGCATTGGCACCATCGCTGGAGCGGAAATCATCGTTGAACAAGAACGCAATGGCCCACCCGTTGGAAAAGCGGTGAACATTGAAATTCGCGGCGATGAGTTTGAATCATTGGTGAGCACGGCCACACAGTTAAAAACCTATTTGGATAATAAAAAGATCTCTGGCGTTGAAGAACTCAAAACAGACTTCATTAGTTCTAAGCCCGAAATTATTATCAAAATCGACCGTGAACGTGCGAATCGCTTTGGAATTAGCACGGCGCAAATTGGTATGGCCCTTCGCGGAAGTATTTATGGAACCGAAGCCAGCAAATTCAAAGATGAAAACGATGACTATCCCATTATGGTGAGAGTTCAGAAAATGGATGCCAACAATTTAGACGCCTTGTTGAATATGAGAATCACCTATCGTGATATGGTAGCCGGTGGAATGATCCGTCAAGTCCCCTTGAGCTCAGTTGCCACTGCAGAATATTCAAATACTTACGGAGGAATCAACAGAATGAACCAAAAACGCGTAATCACTTTGGCGAGTAACGTACTTTCGGGTTATCAACCCAACGAGGTGGTATCTCAAGTTAAATCGGCGATCGAATCGTTCGACAAACCTTCAGACATTCAAATTGTAATGACGGGAGAGCAAGAGCAACAAGCAGAAACCGGGGCCTTTTTGGGTAACGCCATGTTGGCTTCGTTGGCTTTGATTTTGATCATTTTGGTCACTCAATTCAATTCGATCAGTAAGCCTTTGTTGATTTTGAGCGAAATCTTTTTGTCTTTGATTGGTGTGTTGCTCGGTTTTGCCATATTCGATAAGGATTTCTCGGTTGTGATGACGGGTATCGGTATTGTAGCATTGGTGGGTATTGTTGTAAGAAACGGTATTTTGCTGGTTGAATTTACCGATCTGCTTCGTGAACAAGGCGCAACGTTGAAAGACGCGATCATTGAGGCGGGCAGAACTCGTATGACACCGGTGTTGTTGACTGCGTCTGCTACTATTTTGGGACTTGTTCCTTTGGCTGTGGGCTTGAACATGGATTTTGCCACATTGTTCACTGAGTTTAACCCACACATTTATTTCGGTGGCGACAACGTAGCATTCTGGGGACCATTGAGTTGGACGATGATTTATGGTTTGGGATTTGGTACATTCCTTACTTTGATCTTGGTACCTTGCATGTATTATTTGAACGAAAAGTTCAAGTCGCGCGTATATGGATGGATGGGTAAACATTACGATCCAGACACCATGATGCGCCCTGAGGGCAAAAAATAACTGAGTCAACCACTCAGTCTTAAATAAAAAGGGCGCCCATTGGGCGCCCTTTCTTGTTAAGTCCTAATTATATGATGAGTGATTATTCCAAAGTGAAATTGTTCTTCTGACGCATCAATCCGCGTGTCCACAATTCTGCAGTATACTTACCCTTCATCAACTTGCCTGTTAACAAGCCTTTTTCAGGGAAGCTCCATTTCACCTTTTGGAGTGCACCATCGAATTGAATGGTGTTCTTCAAACTGGTAACTTTACTCTTGTCTGTCAATTTGGTATTGGTTGTAGACAACACACCACCATTGGGGTCAATGATACGAATGATCACTTCTTCTTCAAGGGGTTGTGTAACCATCGGATTTTCCAATACATCAAAAGTCACTCTGATTTTATCGATGCTCTTAGACTTCATGGTTTCTGTCATGATGCCTTTTTTATCAAACAAACCTGTAACCAGCAACGCACCAAACTGAGGTCTAGCACCTTTATCCAAACGATCTTTCAATTCAACGTTTTCAGATTCCAAAGCCGCAGAACGATCTTTTTCGGTGGTCAACTGCGCCATATAGTCGTTCTTCTCTTTTGTGAGTGATTCTACCAAGGCAGTTAACTCAGCCACTTTCGCACGGGCTTCTTCCAATTGTTTACGCAAATCTTCCATGCTACCATCTGTTCCCTTGCCAGATTTGGCTGCCTTGCGAGATTCTTTCGTAGACTTTTTCGCTCCTCCACTTGACGCAGTACCGGAAGTACCGTCGGTAGAAATGCCATTGGCAATTTCCCTACGCAGTCTATAAATTTCTTGCATCGCTGCAACCACACGTGGGTTCTTATCACCTTCTAACTCCTCTACTTTCAATACCAACGTTTGGTTTTCATTTTGGAATGTCTGAATCACTAAATTCAAAGAATCTTCCATTCTAATCAACTCAGCCTGCAAAGAATCTTTGGCCTTCATTACAGCCACTTTGTCTTTCAGTTCTTTGTCGCTGTTCATTTTGTTGATATACAAAAATGTATTGCTTCCCAAAGAAGCCAACAACAAAATCACGAGCACTACGGTTAATGCGGTTCTGTTCATACAATTACAAAGGTAAATAATAATTCAATATTCCACACCTTTTCAACAATTCGCTCTATCGCAAAGTTCCGTTTATTCGGTCAAACAACTCAAAAGGTGACACATTGATGTCAATCAATCGCTGTTTTGGATCCAATAAAAAACTCTGCGGCATGGTTTGAAGTTTCAGTAATTCAGTTACTTGGGGCGAACAAAAACCGTGAATCATCTTTGTTTCAAACCTACGGTTGTAACCATACACGTACCTACCGCTGCCACCATGATTCAACATGATAACTTGCAGTGAATCGGGCAAATTCCGAGTAAATGCATGTAACGCCGAAGAATCTTTGTGAAAATTTGCATCATCCGCATTCCAAACCACCAACAAAGTATACTTGCCTTTGAATTTTCTTATTTTCCTGCGGTGCACAGGGTTTTCCTTTAGCTTGCCCACTTTATATGCACCTTCAATCACACAAAATTTGAAATTGGGTATTTTGTCTCCCACCAACAAACTACGAGAATTTTTCACTGCTTTGTTTCCGATAGGTTCAACCCATATCGACCAATTCGAACTCAACGGAGCCCCAGAATGCTGATTTGAATGCCCCGACAAATTTTCATCCAGTTGAGGCACTACTTTCCATCCTTGACCAAGCCAATCAAGCACTGTACCACCCTTTTGAAGCATCCAGGCATTGGCGGTGTTAAACTCCACGGCATTGTTACTCACCATCACCACATCCACCCCCAAATCGTTGTAAGTACCATTCAAATTCACATCTTTCAATGCCCAATACAACGTATCGTTGTAATGCACCATACTGCCACAAATTACGTTCAATCGCCTTTGACGAAAACTCGCCGAAACGCCGCAAAACACCCTATTGCCTTTCACCAAATCTATTGCATCGGCGTACAATTTTTGATAAGATCGCAGCTCTGCAGCTTGAAAGAACCCCAATTGCAATTTTACCCCACTGCCCAATGTATCCAACTTCAACAAAGCATCCGAATTGGGCACCTGTTTTTCAGAAAAAGCCACACTGCTCGGTGTATAATACTGAACAACATCATCGCTTAAATCCAAATTGTGATTCAAATCAACCCAAACCCTCGTCTTGCGATACCGCATGCCTTGCGGTCGTTCAGTTACAATCAGCGTATGATTGGGAAAAACACCAATGCCATGAATGTGATTGGCAAATCCGTAGGCCACGCCTCCTTTTACCAAGGAAGCATTTCTGCGAATCTGTAAATCATCTGCTGCCGTAATTTTGAGTTCAGTGGGCAATTGGATTGCATAAGATTGCAGTAGCATCCCTGGATAATCTGCCGACATATCAATGGGTTGAATAACAGAATCTCTGTCTAACACAAACAAAGGCAATACATCCAGTAAATGGATGATTTCATTGTCCAACCCCCGATCAACCAATTTTACCTTTACCGCCGACCTAGAAGTTTGTGCGAATGTGTTCCCAACAAAGGAAAACGCGGCAAGCAAAAGCCACAGAATACCCCTACGCATTCGATGGCGTTATTTCAGTATAAAACGATACAATATCACACACAAAGCGAAGGCAAATACCAAAATCGAAATGCGGTTCATGCCATGCATCATCCGCAAATTCAAGTTGCCTTTGCTACCCGATTGTTTGCGAAAGGTGAGATAAGAAATGATTTTATTGAATATCATGATGAACAAACTTAATCAAAATCACGCATCAATTTGTTGACTTTTCGTCTTTTTCTTGCAATACCTTTTGGATATCTATGGGCTGTTTCACTTTCTTATCGGTAAGTGCCAAATCCAAGACCTGCAGCATGTTATTCACATAAGAAAAATTCAAACCGTCCAAATATTGGGCGGGTATATCCAACACATCTTTTTTGTTTTGCTCACACAATATCACTTCGGTAATTCCCGCCCTTTTGGCTGCAAGGAGCTTCTCTTTGATACCACCTACTGGCAACACCTTGCCTCTCAGTGTAATCTCTCCCGTCATTGCCAATTTGCTCTTGACCTTATTTTGAGTAAACAAAGACGCCAAACTCGTTAAAATGGCGATACCAGCACTTGGTCCGTCTTTTGGAATGGAACCAGCTGGAAAATGCACGTGAATGTCCCAATGATCAAATACCCTGGCATCAATATTCAAGTATTCTGAATGGGCTTTCAAGTAGGACTTCGCCAACATCACGCTCTCTTTCATCACATCGCCCAATTGACCTGTAATCAGCAGCTGTCCTTTGCCTCTGGAAAGTTTGCTTTCTACAAACAACACAGAACCACCCATAGGACTCCAAGCCAATCCCGACACCACACCTGCGGTTTCGTTGTTTTCATACATTTCCGGCTCCAATTTTTCTGCACCCAAAATCACTTCAACTTCAGCCACGTTGATTTGTTTCTTCAACGGTTCATCCAGGGCGATGGATTTCGCCACAGATCTCGCCAATGCCGCGATGCGTTTATCCAACGACCTTACTCCACTTTCTCTGGTGTACTGCTCAATGATCACCTCCAAGGCTTTGTCTGGAACCTTGAACTGATTGGTTTTCAACCCGTGTGCTTTTCTTTGCTTAGGCACCAAATATTTCTTGGCGATCTCTATTTTCTCTTCGATGCTATATCCATGGATTTCAATGATTTCCATGCGATCCAACAACGCCGGTTGAATTGTATCTAAATTGTTGGCAGTGGCTACAAACAACACTTTACTGAGATCGTAATCCAGTTCCAAATAGTTGTCGTAAAAAGTACCGTTTTGCTCAGGATCCAAGACTTCCAACATGGCAGACGATGGATCACCCCTAAAATCTCTACCCAATTTATCGATTTCGTCCAACACGAAAACCGGATTGGATGCACCAGACTTCTTCAAATTCTGTAAAATTCTACCGGGCATGGCTCCGATGTAAGTTTTCCGATGTCCGCGAATTTCAGATTCATCGTGTAAACCACCCAGGCTCATTCTAACATACTTTCTTCCTAATGCATTGGCGATGCTCTTACCCAACGATGTTTTACCTACACCTGGAGGGCCGTAAAGACAAATGATGGGAGACCTCATATCGCCTTTCAATTTCAAAACCGCCAAATACTCTAAAATACGTTTTTTCACCTTTTCCAATCCGAAGTGATCTTCATCGAACACTTTTTGGGCATGGTGAATATCAAAATTGTCATTGGTTGTTTCATCCCAAGGCAAATCCAACATCAATTGTACATAGTTCAATCCCACAGAATAGTCTGGAGATGCAGGATTTACACGCATCAATCGATCCAATTCCTTGTTGAAATGATCATGAATGGTTTTGTTCCATTTTTTGCCATTCCCCTTTTCCCTTAAGTTTTGAATTTCTTTATCGGGAGACTCGCCGCCCAATTCCTCTTGAATGGCACGAATTTGTTGCTGCAGGAAGTATTCCTTCTGCTGCTTGTCCATGTCGGTCCTAACCTTGCTTTGAATTTGATCTTTGAGCTCCAACATCTGCAATTCTTGCGTAACATGGGTTAGCACCAAAGTAGCTCTCAAAGCAGGATCCAGGGTCTCGAGCAATGTTTGCTTCTCGTTTTGAGAAATGTTCAAATTACTACTCACAAAATGAATCAAGAAGGTCTTTGAATCGATATTTCTCAAAGCCACACTTGCATCGCTGGGGATTTGGGGCGACAAGTTGATGATTTTGTGGGAAATATCCCTAATCGAATCAATGGTTGCCTTGTACTCCTTGGTTTCCTTGTTGGATATATCTTGCAAGGAACTCACCTTGGCCTTGAAATACGGCTCCGTTTGGGTGTATTCATCAATTTTGATTCTACGTTTTCCTTGTAAAATTACTGTTGAACTGCCATCGGGCATCCGCATCAAACGAACGATTTGTGCCAATGTGCCCACTGAATACAAATCATCCACTGTTGGATCTTCCACAGATGGGTTCTTTTGTGCCACTACAGCGATGATTTTATCTTTCTTGTTGGCGTCTTTGATCAACCGAATGCTCTTGTCCCTACCCACAGTTATCGGAAAAATCACCCCAGGATAAAGCACCGTATTGCGCATGGTAAGCACCGCCAATTCCTCCGGGACCTCTATTTTATTGCTCTCATCTTCTTCTTGTTTTGAAAACAACGGCAGAAACTCTGGCGCGTCTTCGTATGAATCAGAATCTTGATCGTTCGAAAAAAATACTTCTTTGTTGTTAAACATCGGACTACACAAATATCAATGCTTGTGCCAAAGGTTACAAACCGACAAAAATCATAAACAAAAAAAATCTTATGACAATTTGTCGGGATTGAAAAATACATGGTCTGAGATTTGGAAAACTGCGATTTTTCTTGAAATTTGCGTAACAAACAAATATTTATGAAACTAAAACATTTACTTCTCGCGTTGACTTTGCCTGTGGTTGCCTTTTTGGGCTCTTGCGGCGGCGATAGCAACGATCCAAAACCATCAATTTCATTAACAGCTGGTGCAAAATTTGTAAGTAGCGACATCAGTGTAATGAGTGACTCTATGTTATCGTTCTCTGTTTCAGCAACTTCAGGTTCTGGAGCATTGAGCAACATCACTGCAAACTAC
>JAIYBO010000090.1 GCA_027488495.1 Bacteroidota bacterium
ATTGTATGGGGTCTTTGTATTGGCAGTACAACGACATTTGGAACGGAACGACTTGGAGTGTGGCGAATTCATTGCACGGTTGGAGTATGTTGAAATCTTCACAGGGAAGGGTGGCCGAGGCGATGTTGCCTGTGGTGATGCAGTTGCAGCGCAGTGGATGGTGGGGAGCGAAGGACCAGTTTTATGTGAAGTTCAATTCGCGGTTGCTCACAGAATGTGAGGTTCCGATGGAGGTTACGGCTTATGATTCAATGGGGAAATCACTGTTCTCCAAGAATTTTGAGATGAAATTGCCAAAAAATTGGAATTTGGACAAGGAGTTGCCAATCACGTGTATAAAAACCATCTCCTTTGCGGGGAAACGAAAGTACCAGAAGAAAATGAGCCGGGTGAGTTATTATGAGGTGCGGTTGCGCCAACCAGCGGCCGCGGAGCGGCTGCTGGATCTTACTCCACAAGATATGCATTACGGCGAAGGGTATCCGGTACTCGAGGAATATCTTTGGGTAGGCGCTCCGCGATAAAAAACTTTTTGCGTTTTTCGCAAATCAACCTTATTGCCGCTGGAGTTCTTTGGATTGGTGATTATTTTTAACCTTTTAAATTACATGGGATTAAAAATACAATTCGCCTCTGACCTCCATTTGGAGTTTCCACAGAATAGAGACTTAATAAGATCAAAGCCATTGCAGCCCGTTGGAGATGTGTTGGTATTGGCTGGGGATGTCGTTCCCTTTTGTATAATGAAAGAGTACGATGACTTTTTTAATTATTTGTCGGATCATTTTGAACAGACTTATTGGCTTCCCGGCAATCACGAGTATTATCATTTTGACATTGCAACGAAATGCGGTGAAATAAATGACAGGATTAAGAGTAATGTGACCCTTATTAACAATGTTTATGTGAATCATAATGGGGTAAGAATTCTTTTCACTACGCTGTGGAGTCAAATTAGCCAGATCAACCAATGGAAGATTGAAAGAAGTATGAATGATTTTCATCTAATCAACTTTAATGGAGGACGTTTTACAGCGGAACATTACAACGCCTTGCATTGCGATAGTTTAGATTTCATTAAACGATCAATTAACGTGTTAAATGGAGAAAGGGTGGTTGTTTTTTCGCATCATTGTCCCACATTTTTAAACTATCCCCCGCAATTCAAAGGTGATGTTTTGAATGAAGGGTTTGCTACGGAGTTATATGATTTGATCGAGTCATCAGAAATTGGGTATTGGGGTTTCGGTCATCATCATTACAACATACCCGAATTTCAAATTGGCGAAACACGACTTGTGACAAATCAAATGGGGTACGTACAACAAAGAGAACATGAGTCATTTGACTATGGCGGGTTTATTATATTGTAAATCAATATAATAAATCTATATTTGTGTAATAAACCTAGTTGGTTTATTATGTAAATAAAGGTTTATTAAAGATAAAAAATGGAGGATGTGCTTACATATTTGGAAGAAGTGCTCGGTATTCGGATTACTCCTGTTCCGATGGGGAAGAGTGCTTTGGGGCAGTTACCTGTCTATATTAATGAATCCTATGAGCTATATAATGTCAATATTTTTAACAGAGATGTAGTATTTGCAGCTCCCAAAAGTGAAGTTGGATTTAGAGTTCTGCAAACGGACAAACAAGTTCTTCAGATAAGAAGTCGTTTAAATAAAACAGTGGTTTTGGTGCTGAAAAATATCCAAGCCTTTAATCGCAATCGTTTGGTTCAAAAGGGCGTGAACTTTATAGTTGCTTCCAAGCAATTGTATTTGCCTGATTTGTTGATTGACTTAAGGGAAAATTATCATCGTCAAGATGTCAATCAGAGGGCTAAAGGTTTGTTGCCATCTGCTCAGTTATTGTTGATTTTTCGGATTCTCAGCAGTCACTCGAGTTGGAATATTGAAGAACATTCTTTCAAGGATATTGCAGAAAAGTTTGGATATACGCCGATGACAATAAGCAATGCCATTGAGAATTTAAAAAATCATGGGTTATTGGATGTTATTGGTGAAAAAGAGAAGTTTATTCGTTTTCGATTTGATAAAAAGGTTTTGTGGGATAAGGCTAAGGACAGTAATTTACTTACGAATCCGATTCTAAAAACAGTGTTTGTGGATGAAGTGCCGAGAGATTTGGAATTGTTGATTAGTGATGCATCCGCCTTGCCAGTTTTTACAGACCTAAATCCTAGCAGTCAACAATATTATGCCATTGATAAAGATCAATTTTATGAATTGCAAAAGAATAATGGTTTGGTAAATGCCAATCCGTACGAAGGTAAATATGCCCTTGAAGTTTGGAAATACAAACCGCTGAGTATGGTTTCGGAGTCCACTGCTGTTGATCCCCTTTCGCTGTACCTCAGTTTCGAAAACAATAGTGATGAAAGGATTGAGATGGCTTTGGATCAAATATTGAGCAAGTATTTATGGTAGTGGGGATTGATGTTTTTAAAAAATACTTTGAGCAGTATCCCAATAATTATATCATCATTGGAGGTGCGGCTTGCGACATAATAATCAATGAAGCGGGGTTTACTCCTAGGGCGACCAAGGATATCGACATTATATTAATTGTTGAAGTTTTAAGCTCTGCTTTCGTTCAACAGTTTTGGGAATTTATCAAAGATGGTGAGTATCGGAAAAAAGAGAAGAGTTCAGATGAACGTGAATACTATCGTTTTAGGAATCCGCAGAACACAAACTTTCCTTTTCAAATAGAAATTTTTTCAAGAACTCCAGACATGATTGTTTTGCCTGATGATGCTCACTTGACACCAATACCTATTGATGATGATCTCTCGAGTCTCTCAGCGATTCTTATCAATAATGAGTATTACCATTTCATCATTGAGCATAGCCAGCTTCAGGATGGATTGCATCTAGCGAATGTTGAAGCCTTGATTTGTTTGAAAATGATTGCATTTTTAGAGATTAGGGAGCGAATTAAAAACGGAATAAGAGAAGACTCCAAGCAGATGAAAAAACACAAGTCTGATGTTTTTCGACTTGCCCTGATGCTGACCCCGGAGACTCGGTTTTTACTTCATCCAAATATTCAAAAACATGTAAATGAATTTGTTAATTTAGTTCAGAATGATCTGCCAGATGGGTCGATGTTTAAAGAAATGGGAGTTGGGAAAATTGACGCAAAAATTGTCTATCACCAACTGCTTAAATCATTCAATATTGGAAATTAAAATTGAGCGTAGGGTCTGTAAGGCGTTGGGTTAATCACCAACTGTTGCAATTTGGGGTGTATTAATACATCCATGTCTTCCATGGGAATGGCACCCAACAACGGTTCGCTGCCCATTATCAATGCGCCAGTGAAACTTGTTCTACCGCACCAGTCAACCCGTATCGGACCCACATAAGGATATTGTTTGAATGAGCCATCGGCCAATTCCACATCTTTCATTTCGGCAACTTCCAAGCCCAAAAATATGGCCATGGATTCAGGGATGCACATGTGTGTAGAACCAGAATCAACCAAGCATTTTATATCTGTCGATTTCTCCGGCTGCCTTGGATTTGAAAGCTTTACCACTGTATGTACCAATCCCATAATTTTGATTTACACAAAAATACCATCGAGCTAGGGGATTGTCAATGAGAATGTTTTGCG
>JAIYBO010000148.1 GCA_027488495.1 Bacteroidota bacterium
GCAAGAACGAGTTCTGGCGGTGTGAGCATCAATGATACGCTGGTGCATGTGGCCAATCATCATTTGCCTTTTGGCGGTGTGGGTGGCAGTGGATATGGAAGTTATCGTGGACGTCAAACCTTTGAGGTGTTCAGTCATAAGAAGTCTGTGATGCGCTCGCCATTGTGGTTGGATGTGCCGATCAAGTATCCGCCTTACAAGGGGCTGGGCTTGCTGCGTTGGTTGTTGGGGTAGAGAAACAAAATTGCGAATTGAGTTCACGCCAATATTAACTATAAGTTAACGCATGGTAAAGTTCTGTTAATTTTGGGGTAACACTTATTCGTGAATTTTGCGGTATGGTAAATTCCATACGTAAAGCAATTGTTTTGATATTGATCGCAGCAGGGTTTGGAACTGTTTCTGCGCAATCTGGAAAAGGTTTATTGGTGGGTAGGGTGATGTCGGAAACGGGTAAAGCACTTGTGGGTGCCAAGCTGTTTGTGACTGGTTCCCAAGACTCTGGTGTGACGGATGTAGAGGGCAAGTTTTCATTTTCTGTGCTGGTGGGTGCGAGAAAGGTGTTTGTTGAGGCGGAGGGTTACGATGTACTTGAAGATTCTGTGATGATTGAGTTGGACAAGGAGTTTTTCTTGAATCCGGTTTTGGCTAAAACTTCTCGCATGGAGGGTGCCGAGATTGTGAAGCGGAAGAAAGCCAAGGAGAATACAGTAGCTGCGGCCATTCAAACGAAGCAATTGTCGTCTGGAATGGTTGAGGCGATCAGTGCGGAGGATTTTGCGAAGACAACCATCAGAACCACATCGGATGCCATCAAGCGCATTCCGGGTGCGACCATTTCGGAGGGTAAATTCGCCAACATTCGTGGTATGTTTGATCGTTACAATGCGGGTTATTTGAATGGTGCGCCATTGCCAAGTACAGAGAGCGATCGCAAAGCGTTTTCGTTTGATGTAATTCCAGCGGCGTTGTTGGATAACATTGTGGTAGTGAAGAGTGCTACGCCCGATATGATTGGTGATTTTGGTGGTGGAATCATTCAAATCAATACCAAGAGTGTTCCTGAAAAGTTCATTCAAACTGCATCGATTGGATTTCAGTATAATAGCATTACCACATTTAATCAGATGGATGCTTTTGGGTTGGAGGGTAGCGAATATTTGGGCTTGCCATCGGCCAAGCGCAGTATCCCCGTGTTGGATCCAAAGATGGGTTTTGAGCCACATACTACTTCGAAAGATCCGGAGTTGAATGCCCGTGAAACCTTGAAGTTCAACAACGATTGGAGTTTAAAGAAGGTGAATGTGATGCCTGCGCCGAGATTGTCTTATTCTTTGGGTATGCCATTTAAATTGGGTAAGAAGGAAGCGGGATTGTTGGTGAGTTGGAATTATGCGATATCGCCAAGAAGAAGTGAAGGAAATATTGTATCGAAAGATTATAGCACCAATTACACTTACAAGGATTTCAGTGACGAAATTCTCACCACGAACGTGCAAAATGGTGGTGTGGTGAATTTGAGTGTGAAGTTGAACAAAAAGAATCGCATTGATTTTAGGAATTTGTTGAGTTTGACGTACGACGCGGGATCAACCTTGCGTTCGGGTTTAACGGATGCCGACAATGGTATGTACAGTGAGGGTTTCTCGAATCAGGTGAACTTCAATCGTTTGGTGAGCAGTCAGGTGAATGGATTGCACAGCTTTGGCAAGGATAAGAGCAAGCTTACTTGGGTGTTGAACTATGGAAATACCTATAGGGCGGTGCCTGATTTCAGGATTGCGAATTACGCGTTGCCAGAAGGCGACATTGCGAATAGGCAGTTGGTGTTGAATGCATTTTTCAATGCGGGTACGGGTAGATTTTTCAGTTACATGAACGAAACCAACGTTTCGGCGAGTACAGATTATACTTACGATGTTGATTTGGGTAAAACGCACCATGTATTTAAAACTGGTGTGTTTGCGCAGAATCGTGTGAGAGATTTTCAGAGCAGACAATTTGTGTATGCACCTGTGGGTGGATTTAAGCCGAGCAGTGCTTTGCCGGAGCAAGATTTGGGTGCTTCAGCGATATCGGCATCGAACATTTATTTGATTGAAAAAACTGCGGTTGATAAGGACTTGTATGAGGGAAGAAGTTCTTTGGCTGCGGGTTACGTGATGACGGAGAATCATTTGCCTTTGTTCAAAACGGGCAAGAAGGTGAACTATTTGAAGTTGATTTATGGGCTTCGCATGGAGCGTTTTACTCAGAGTTTGAACAACGACTATTTCAGACAAGCGGGTAAGGTGATGAGTGATTTGGGGGTGAATATTGATTGGTTGCCATCGTTGAACGTGATTGCACCGTTGACAGAGCGCAGCAATTTGCGCGCGGCTTATTATCGCACAGTGAATCGCCCCGAGTTGAGGGAGATGGCTCCTTTCGCTTTCTATAATTTCAGTATCAATTCTGAAGTATTGGGTAACGTGAATTTGCGCAGGGCTTTCATCAACAATGCGGATTTGCGTTGGGAGGTGTTCACGAACAAGCAAGATATGATCAGTGTGGGCGCTTTCTACAAAGAGATATTGAATCCCATTGAGATCAGTTTGGATGTTTCACAGGCGTTGATTCGCACGTTTACGTATGGCAATGAGTCTAGGGCAACCAACGTGGGTATGGAGGTTGAAATGCGTAAGAATTTGGGTTCGTTGAACCGCGGCGTAAAGTGGTTGCGTGATTTGACCTTCTACGGAAACTTTGCGTTGATTCGTTCCGCTGTGGCCTTTACCGATGCATCGAGCAGTGTGGCCAATCGTCCTTTGCAGGGCCAAAGTCCTTACGTGGTGAACGCGAGTTTGTTTTACGAGCACAAAGGATGGCAGATCAACACCAGTTTCAACAAGATTGGGCAGCGTATTGCATACATTGGTGTGGCACAGGCCATTCAGCCTTTTGGTGCGGATATTTATGAATTTGGACGTAGCATGTGGGATTTGCAGTTTGGAAAGGAATTGGGGAAAGATGGTAAAATGGGTACAATCAAACTCACATTGGGTGATTTGTTGGCGCAGAAAACGGTTTTCTTCCAAGATTTGAACAAGAATGGTAAGTATGATGCCAAGGCATGGACCGATGCGGATAAAGACGGCGACAATACATTGTTCAGCTTTACAAACGGCAGACAGGCTACGGTAACTTATACGTTTAAGTTCTGATAAGAAATTGAACTTTCGGGTCCGAGGTTGGATCCGTTTAAGTAAAGGGGTGACATTGGTTTGTTACCCCTTTGTTAATTCAAAGATGCAATCTTAACCATTGTTTAACCCTGTGGTGAATTTGGCGTAAGTGTAGGGAAGGAATTTTGTGAAGA
>JAIYBO010000188.1 GCA_027488495.1 Bacteroidota bacterium
CAAGTAAGTGCGTTGTTATTTACTGTCGATGTAGTTGTACCACAGTTGGTATTACAAGGACTGTTGATCATAAAGTTGTTATGCACCCCCGCTGAATTATCAACCCCAATTGCCACCATCCCGCCTTTGGGCATGGCTGCAAAAGACCTCATAAATCCAGTTAAGGCATAGTTTGTATTCCCATTCGATAATATCTTCTGGGTTTGGGTTGTTGCACCCGTTGCGGTATCAATTTGCACCAACAATTGTCGATTATTTGCAAACGTTTGATAGGTTGAACTCAACCACAACGAACCGCCCTCCAAAACCAAATGATGTCCCGTTTCATTCACATTGTTGGCGCCAATGCTGCGCGTCCATTTACGGGTTCCGTTGGCGGTAAAAGCACACACCATAATTTGGGCAGTAAGCACTGCGCCCGTTGTACCAACCGTATAAATAGTCCCCCCAGGGGCTACCAAAACATGGCCAAATTGATTGATCCCATTGCTGTTCCCCTTCCACAAACTGCGCACTGTTCCGTCCGTTTTAACATACAGCGCAAATGGATATGTTTGAAGCGACCTCGCCCAACCCGTGATGACCCATTCACCGCCCACTCTCGCAACACCCCATCCGTGATGTTCGTTATTTCCCATATCCACGTTTAACGTCCATTTGGTGGCACCGTTACTATCTAATTGCGCAGCAATCAAATTGCGTTTGCCCGTCAATTGACTACCCGAACCAACCACGATGATTGTATTGGCATCGTAAACCAATACATGATTTAACACATCACCTTGACCATTTCTGCTCGAACTAGGCGTCTCCCTGGTCCATTTCAACTGACCACCCGGAGTAAAATAACTCACCGTACCCAAAGCCGCATTCACAGAACCCACTACGCTAGAACCCACAACCACTGCCCCACCCGATGGCGTTGTAGCCACATCATTCATGATTTCATTGGAACCCGTCCCCTTCACACCATAACGAATCGCCGCAACAATCTTCCCAGTATCATCGTATTTCATCAACCAGCCATCCCCATGATTCGCGCCATTCACAGTTCCATATCCGGCAACCCAAAAACCTTTACTCCGGTTGGTTACCGCCATCGTATTCCATGAACTAAACTGTCGGGTACCAACCACTTTTTCTGTATTGGTAAAATATTGTCTTTTGATGTAAGGATAACAAATTTGAGCACCCAAAAACGATGTACTAAAAAATACTATAATTATTACTAAATAATTTTTTAATTTTATGAGTTTTTTCACTGTGTAATCAATGTTTTGTATCAATAGACGACAAAAATCTACATTTGGTTTACAATACCCAAAAAAGATTTGTCACATTTGGGGAAAACACAAAAAATTGCGCCCACCCCCAAAAGAATTTGAAAAAATCGCAAAGAATGGCGGAATTTGGTGAATCTGCAGCAAAATACCGACCTTTACCACTTCAAAACAGTGCCGTAAGATATTGGAAAAACTCATCATCTTTTCAGCGCCCTCCGGATCGGGCAAAACAACCGTGGTGAAACACCTGCTAGAGGTGATGGATCAACAACTCGCATTCTCAGTGAGCGCAACCACACGCAGCCCAAGGCCAGGTGAACTGAACGGAAGAGAATACCACTTCCTACAACTCGATGATTTCAGAGAAAAAATCAAAGACGGTGCATTCCTCGAACACGAAGAAGTGTACGCCGGCATCCTTTACGGCACCCTCTGGAGCGAAGTGAAAAAGATTTGGGCCGATGGCAAAGCCGTTGTTTTTGATGTAGATGTCAAAGGGGGCCTCAACCTCAAAAGACAGTTTGGAGATCAAGCCCTCGCGGTATTTCTAAGACCACCCAGCGTTGATGTGCTCATGGAACGTCTCACCAAACGCAGCACGGAGGTTGAACACCAACTCCAAGAACGCATCGCCAAAGCCAACTACGAACTGAGCTTCGAATCCCAATACGATACCGTGGTTGTGAACGACAAACTAGACGTTACCTTTGCCACCTGCGAAAAACTCGTGAGCGATTTTATTGCCAAAGATTAAATCCAAACCGATTTTCATTCGTTAGTTACCAAAACCCCATGCGCATCGGACTCTATTTTGGATCTTTTAACCCCATTCACGTGGGACACATCCAAGTAGCTCGTTACTTTAAAAACATCAACGCGTTCGATGTCATCTGGTTCGTCCCTTCACCACTCAACCCCCACAAATCAGAGGAAACATTGGTGCCAGCACCGCAACGACTTCAATGGGTGAAAACGGCCTTAATTTCCGAACCCGATTTTGAGTGCTCAGATGTGGAATTTGGATTGGGCCTGCCCAGTTATACCTATCGCACGGTAGAACACCTACAAAACATCTACCCAACCTTTACATTTTCTATCATTATGGGTGCCGATAACCTACTGCACTTCCATAAATGGAACCAAGCCGAAGCACTCGCTCAACGCTGTCAACTCCACGTGTACGCCAGACCCGGTTACGAAAAACCCATCGGGGATATCCCCTTCAATGCCATTTGGCACGATGCCCCCTTGCTTCACATTTCAGCCACGGAAATCCGAGACCGATTGGCACAAAACCTACCCATCGATTCTTTGGTCCCCGCCGCCATCCTGATCGAAGTCGAGACTTTTTTTCAGCACTTTCTCGCGGACCAACACCAATAAATACCCCACAGCAAACGTCACGAAGAACGAATACAACGCATACACCAATGCGGGTTTTTCCATCGCGGGCATCTGCAACTTCTCCCCAGCTATCAACAACGCCAATGCGGTATTGTGCAAACCCACCTCAATGGCAATCGTAATCCGATTTCTATAACTCAAACGGAACGGAATTCCCACGGCGAAGCCCAACAACATCGACATTACATTCAACCCTATTACATAAGGCGTGAGCGCCAATACATCCGCGGGTTGCATGTCCGTGCCCCCGTGATCTTGACCAGCCAAAAATTTAAAGCCAAACACGGTCAACAAAAGCAACGGCAACACAATGTTTACCCACTTGCTCACATTCACCACCCTCAAACCCAATCGCAATCGAACCCACATCCCCAAAATCGCAGGGATGATCGTAACCACGAAAATTTCAAACAACGTAGTCCAAAAAGGCAAATAAACCGCAGTCTCTCCGTCGCCCGCCAAAAAATATGTGAGAAACAAATTCACCACCAAGGGAATCGAAATCAACGACAGCAAAGCATTGGTTACCGTTAATGAAACAGCCAACGCCACATTCCCTCTCACAAAATAACTCACCAAATTGGATGTGATACCGCCCGGACAAACACTCAAAATCATGATACCCACTTTCCACTCCGGCATTAAATTGGATTGCATCACCAATGCGCCCGCAATCAGAGGCAAAATCACCATTTGCGCCAACAATCCAATGGCCAGCGATTTGGGCTGATCAAACAATGCCTGAAAATCTTCTCGCTTCAAAGACAGCCCCAAACCAAACATGATCAATGCCAATACAACATTGAGCAGTTCATTGATATTAATGGAGACCAGAAGTAGTTGCATACCAAGCGCTCAACAAGACTACAAAATGATAGGCAAAATACAAACCGATGGCCATCAAAATGAATCCAAAATATCGATTTACGAGCGAATACACACCGTTACTCAATTTCTTTCCGATGTAATCACTCAAATACACCTTCCCCAAATCCAATGCCAGCAACGTCACCAAAATCGAGATCAATTCAATCAAAATCATCGTTTTACCTGGCTCAGTGTGCGTTGAATGCCCTACACTCAAAGTCGCAATCACACTCACCCAAAGCAGCATCACAAACGGATTGATGATATTCAAAAAGAAACCCCTGTAAACCGATGCCGACGCGCTCACCTTAATTTCGGGCAAGGCATGATTCTTACCAAATGCCGATTTCACACCCAAAAACAAGATGGCCACCGCCGCCGCACCCGTAAAAACAACCTGGAAATTGGGCGCAGTAAAAAAGCCACTCAACCCGTAAAAACAAAGCAACGCCACAAACATCTCACTCAAGAAAATGCCTAAGGCTACCTGCATCCCCTGCTTCTTGCCACCTTGAATGCCCGTATGAATCAATGTAAAAAAAGATGGACCAAAACTCAACAAGCCTATCAAAAAGCCATACCAAACGCCCTTCCCTATAGATAACAACAATTCCAATTCGCTGCCCGCAAATTAGCCCCGATTTCGGGCGATACCAAACCAAGTTTACCCTAGGCCAATTTATCAGACACCCGCCGCAAAAACTCGCGCGACAAAGACGGATGCGATGCCACGATTTCTCGCTGAAACAATACTTGCTGTCCACCCGAAAAATTCGATACAAACCCACCTGCCTCCTCCACAATCAATGCGCCCGCTGCCACATCCCATGGCGCCAAACCCATTTCGTAAAACGCATCAAACCTACCCGCTGCCGTATAAGCCAAATCAATCGCCGCCGATCCCATCCTGCGCAAACCATGCGTTCCGCGCATCAAATCGGACAGCAACTCAAGATAGGGCGACATCTTTTCGAAATCATAATAAGGGAAACCCGTGGCGATGAGCGATTGCGACAATGCCACCTCGCCCTCCAACTTCAAGGTTCTTCCATTCAAATGCGCACCGCCACCCCGCACCGCGGTAAAGGTTTCACCCATGGCCGGCGCATGAACCACCCCCAACTGCGTATCGCCCGAATCCCACAGGGCAACACTCACCGCAAAAACAGGCAACCCATGCAAAAAATTGGTGGTACCATCCAAAGGATCAATGATCCAAGTGGGCTCATCGGTCAATACGGAATCTGGATTGAACTCCTCGCCAATGAAACAAGACCCCGGTAAAATGGCTGTTAATCCATCCATCAACCGCTGCTCCGATTCCTTGTCAACAAAACTCACCAACTGATTGAGACCCTTATCGGCAATGTCCTGCGACTTCACCGTTTGCCAATGCTGCATCTGAAATGCACCCACCTCTTTACAGAGCGATTCTACCTCACCCAACCATTCAGTGAGCTGTAACAAACCCAAAGCGCTGGTCATCCATTAACAATGTTCGGCAAACGCACCCTTGAGGTTATCGGCAACCATATCGGCCGTTCTACCCTCAATCATGTGACGCTCAACCATATGAACCACTTCGCCACCTTTGAACAAAGCCACAGCAGGCGAAGATGGAGGATAAGGCAACATGTACTCACGAATTTTCGCCACAGCATCCACGTCCTGACCGGCGAATACCGTAACCATCTTGGCCGGTTTTTTATCGCCCGTTAATGATTTCAATACCCCAGGTCTAGCAGAACCCGCTGCGCAACCGCATACAGAATTCACCATCACCAAGGTAGTATCGTTGTTGCCCTCCATGAAAGCAACCACATCGTCAGCCGATTTCAATTCAGTAAAACCTCCGTTTGTTAATTCAGCACGCATGGGTGCTACAAGCATTTCTGGGTATGGCATAATTGTATGTTTTAATATTTTTACAAAGATACAAAATTCACTGTGTGCAACCATTCTCGTTTGCAGCGTCTTACTTTTAACTTTGCGATGCAAATCATCCAAAATTGCATTGCCATTTGTTTAAATTCGAAGACAACAAAACAACTAAAAAAATTGTCAGTAAACTGATTTTCAATATCATGCCAAAAAAACACTCAAAATTCAAAGCTCAAATATTTGCCCTCATTGCGGCATTTACTTTATTTTTCACCCCCGCCATCGCATCTCATTACACAGTTGGTGGTGAATTGTGGGCATCATCCATTGGTAACAACAAGTATGAACTCACCCACAAAATATACAAATATTGCAATAGCATAAAACCCTTCGATTCTGTTTACATCGATGCCTATGCGGGAAATAACGCAGCATGTGGCACCGTAAATCTCAAAGCCGGTATCGTCTCCAGCCGCTTTATTGGCACAAAATGCTCCACATCCACAGATTGCGCCGCTGGGGTTCCTCTCAACGAAGTCATCTACAAGTGCACTGTTGACTTGAGCAGCCCAGCATTCTCCAAATTGCTTACCGGTACATCTTGTAAAACGCTCACATTCTGCGCCTACGGATATTGGATGTGGAACAACAGCACGTGCAAAGACAAAGACGCATTTTTCACAGCAACGCTCTACCTAAACAATTTGGCCAATTGCAACTCAACCACAAACAAAGCACCCACCATGATGTTTGACCCCGTGCGAAACTTTCAAATCGATCGATCCGTGGTATTTTCACAAGCATTGTCCGATACCTCCGAAAAAGATATTTTAAGATTTCAACTAGCCCCATCCTACATTTCATACCCCTACAACAACAAAACTTGCTCAAATACGCCCACCGGTGATTACAATCACCCTTTCACACCCACGTGCGTGGGCAGCACAACCTGTGCACCCAACACCAAAACCAATCCCGTGCGTGGCACCTATTTCGATAGCATGGATGGCACACTCATCTTCTGTCCAACCGTGGCCAGCGAAATCGGCATCATTGGCACCAGAGTTTACGAATACCGCATCAACAAAAACGGTGTTTACACCCTCATCGCCATGCATACCAGAGAAATTGGTGGCTTCGTCATCGATTTAAAAGGGAAAAACGAAACACCCCGATTGCTGACTTCAAATGGCCTGATTAAAATCTGCGTTGGAAATAGCGTAAAACAAAAATTCTGTGACTTCGACGATATCGGAGCTTCCCTGCAAACAAGCCTCGACAGCCTTGTCTATATCATCCCACCCAATTTTCGTGGAGCTAGCATCAAACCATACATGTCGGCCAAAAACAAAATTGCCTTTGAATTTAATTGGAAACCCACGCTCAACGACACTTTTGCCAATGGCTACATGTTTCCAATAAAAGTGATAGACCAAAACTGCAACCCCCCGATGGCATCCACGTTTAACCTCACAGTGAAGGTATACCCCACGCCCTCGGGCAGCCCAGAAGTTGCTTATAAAGGCTGTAACAAACTCGCCATCAATGTAAAAAATTTCACCGGTGGTACTACCAAAAAAGTGAGTTGGCAAGTGGTTGATTCATTAGGAAAAACTTTAGGAACAAGCAACAAAGTCACAGACAGCTTGCGATTGAACGGTACAGGGAAATACAAAGTACTCGCTTTGCTCTCCAACGAAGGCGGTTGCTTCAAATACTGGGACACCACCATTCAAATCATTGATACAGTCATCAATTTCACCCTCGGAAACAACAGCCCCGTCGCTGATACTTTAAACTGTCCAAATGGCACACTTATTATTGAACCTAGTAACATCAAAACCCGAAAAGGCGCATTGCAATTTCAATGGTTTGGACTACCGCAGAATTTGGCCTACTCAGGTACCGACCCCCGCAATATCGCGCTATCTTCATTATCAAAAATTGGCAACAGCAAAACCATCTCTTTTGGCGCTAAAACAGACACTTCAGCATTGCTGCAAATAACCGATGCCAAAGGTTGTACCGATATACAACAAATCAACATCCACCAAGTATTCAGCGACCCCGTTGAATGGAAAAAATCCCCCCTCGCACCCATCTGTGCTTCCGACCCCCCATTGAAATTGATAGATCCGGTCAGCAAAGACATGATCGATGGCGGCCCCAAAACACAAATCCGTTGCTTGAACGGCAAATACCTCGATAGCCTAGGCCCCAATTATTACAAACTCCGCGCGCCATCGGCTGTAAAAGGATTAGACAACATCACCCTAACATTGGTAGCCACTTTCGACACCTTGGGTTGTTTGAGTCACGACACCAATACCATCGATGTGATCTACAGGCCACAGTTCGAATTGTTCTCTACCAAAAACATTTGTAGTGGCGATTCATCTTTCTTCCCTGAAGATGCAGTTGAAAAACCCGCCAAAAACGCCTTTCCATACGAATGGAAAATCATTGGCATGCCCAACAAATCCATCGCCCAATTGATGACCCTCACCGTGAACGGAAAAACGGGCACACACCTAGTCACACACCTCGATTCCATCGCCTTGGGCACCTACAAACTGCAAGCCTGCACCACCGATTCAACCTTGGGATGCCGCGCCTGCGATACCACCTCCATCGTTTCAACACCCCAAATCAGATTCCAATACACCGGAGATACCTTGTTTTGTCCGAACGACGCCCCCATCAGATTGCGCGAATTCTTGAAAATATCAACCGGAGAATCCAGCGACACCACCTATGCCGTTTCCCTTGCATCCGTAAATGGGAACATAAACCCAACGGCCACGGAACAAAAAATCTTTGATAAAAGCACCTCAACCTTCAATCCCCGGGCCGCAGTGGGCAAGGCCATCATTCGCATAGAATCATCCAAATACTGCTACGCCGATGGGCAAATTGCGATGCGCATTCAAGATACGCTGCCAATCAATTTCACGGTGAGCCCCGATACCGCCATTCGATTGCCAAAAACATCTTTCACTTTTACAGCAACAACCAACTCCCCAAAAGTTTGGTGGCATTTTGGCACTGCAAACCCCGCCGATACATCTAAACTCAACCCCATCACCTGGGCCTACGACAACAAAATCGCTTCCTACCGAGTGGTTGCCAGAAGCTTCAATGCCAATGGATGCTATGGAGAAAGTGCCAAAATTGTCAATGTATTGGATGTATCCGCCAACGAACAATTCAACCTCGAGGCAAAAATCAACGCAAACTTGCAGCTGATTTCGTCGAATTGGACCTTTGAAAGGTTGGAAGTGTTTAACGCGCACGGCCAGTTGGTTCATCGCAGCAACCACAACCTTGGTGTACAACCAAACACGTTATCACCGGGTCTTTACACCTATAAAATCATCGCCAACCAAGGCCCCGCACAAGTGCAAAAAACGGGGAAATGGTTAAATTTTGAACGCTAAAACCATCCACAAAACCCAAATATAATGGGCGCTCGGTTAATTATTGTATTTTTTACAATATATTCGCCGGAACTGATTATTTTTGGCAACAGATGGACAAACATTTTGAATCGTATTTTAAGGCCGCCGTTTCCGTAGACAACGTAGTTTTTGGATTCGACCACACGGGTTTAAAGGTGCTATTGATTTATCGTGGCGCAGATCCATACCGAAATTGCTGGGCCCTGCCGGGTGATTTGATCAGCCTTGATACCAACCTCAGCGATTCTGCAGAAAAAGTCCTACAAGATCTCACCGGGCTCGACCAAATCTACATGGAGCAAATTCACACCTTTGGCAAGGTTGACCGACATCCATACGGACGGGTATTTACCGTGGCCTATTTCGCACTGATCAAGATTGAAGATTACCATTTGCACCCATCCTCTTGGGCGGAAGAAGCGGCCTGGTTTCCCATTGGCGAAATCCCCGATTTGCCGTTCGACCACAACGAAATTTTGGCCTTTGCGAAAGACCAATTGAAAACCAAAATTCGCCGTCAGCCCATCGGCTTTGAATTGCTCCCAAAACACTTCACCCTCACCGAACTCCAAACCCTGTACGAGTCCATTTTGGAGACCGAATTCGATGTAAGAAATTTCCGCAAAAAAATCCTTTCAATGGATTTCATCACCGATACCGGCCTCAAGCAAACGAGCGTCACCCATCGCCCCGCCAAGTTGTTCAAATACAACGCAAAGAAATACAACAACCTCATCAACACAGGCTTTGCCTTTGATTTGTAAGCGCCTCAAGAGATGAAATTCATTCTCACACCCTGCCTTTGGCTCTGCTCAGCCATCACACTTTTCGTGGGCTCGGCAACGGCTCAAGTGAACCCAGTATCCGTGATAGAAGTTCAAGGGCGATGGCAGCTGTTGCGCAATGGCCAACCCTATTATGTCATTGGCGCCGGCGGTGAAACACACCTCAACGAACTCGTTGAAATTGGCGGCAACTCCATCCGAACCTGGGGCTCAGAAAATGCCCAAACCGTGCTCGATGAGGCACACAAACGTGGATTAACAGTTCTGCTCGGGCTTTGGGTGCAACACGAACGACATGGATTTGACTACAACGACACCCTCGCTGTGGCCAAACAACTTGCATCGTTCAAAGCCACCATCGACCAATTCAAAAATCACCCAGCCCTGTTGATGTGGGGCATCGGCAACGAAGTCAACCTGAGCTACACCAACCCCAAAGTTTGGAATGCCATCCAAGACATCGCCAAGTACGCCCACCAAGTAGACCCCAATCACCCCACCACCACCGTCACTGCCGGCTTAAATCGCGCCGAAGTGGCGTACGTGAAACAAAGGGCGCCCGACATCGATATATTTAGCGTAAATACCTATGGCGACATAGCGGAAGTCCCCAAGAACATTGCAAATTTTGGCTGGACCGGACCCTACATGATCACCGAATGGGGCCCCAACGGACATTGGGAATCGCCAACCACCAAATGGGGTGCCGCCATCGAACAAAGCAGTTGGGAAAAGGCCTCAGTTTACACAGAGCGATATCAAAAGTACATCGAACCCCATCAAAGTCATTGCGTGGGATCTTACGTTTTCTTGTGGGGTCAAAAGCAAGAATACACCGAAACGTGGTACGGACTTTTCACCAAAGACGGGCATAAAACGCAAGCCATCGACGCGCTAACCTGGGCATGGAAAAAGGATTCTCTCCCATGGGCCACACCATCGATCCAAGCGCTGAGCATCAATAAGCAACAAGCCAACGACAACATTTCGCTCAAACCAAATTCTAAAAACGAAGCGATTGCGTTGGGGCAACTCATTCAATATCAATCTACCCTTTCGATGCATCCGCGCAATTTCCAGAACACGAAACTCCAATACGAGTGGAAAATCCTCAAGGAAAGCACCGACAAAAAATCGGGTGGCGACGCAGAAAAGGAAGCCGAACAACTCAACGGGCTCATCCCCGCATCCCAAAATGCTAAAATCACATTCCGAGCACCCGCAGAACCTGGGGCCTATAGATTGTTCGTCCGCATTCAACACAACCAAACCGTAGCATACGCCAACATCCCATTCCAAGTTTTACCGCAACCATGAAACCATTGAAACTGCGCGCCGCCCAAGCCGCCACCTTGTATTTGGCCATCATTGGCTCAATTCAACCCCTTCAAGTCTTTGCACAAAAAACTCAGCTCTCCGAGGCTGCCAAAACCTCTGAGGCCGCCAAAACCTCCGGAGTAACCTCTCTTTCTTTATTAGACAAGGCGATAAACGACCAAGTGAATTCCCTCACTTTGGAACAAAAGGTGGGACAGATGACCCAAATTGATTTGGGTGTCATCGCCGTGGGAAGTCCCTGCGGATTGCAACAACCCCAGACCCTCGATCTAGAAAAGTTGCGCATCGCCATCGAAAAATACCACATCGGATCGGTGTTGAACGTGGGTTGCGGGTCGGGAACCATCGCTTTGGACCGCTGGCAAGAAATTCACAAGGGCATTACAAAGGCCTCTATCCAATATTCAAGCACAAAAATTCCCATTTTGTTTGGGATCGATGCGATACATGGCGTAAACTACACCGTGGGTGGCACCCTATTCCCGCAGCAAATTGGTCAGGCCGCCACTTGGAACCCGGATTTGGTCCTCAAAGGCGCCGAAATCACGGCACTGGAATGTAGGATCTCCGGAATTCCTTGGAACTTTTCTCCGGTTTTGGATTTGGGCCGACAGCCCCTGTGGTCGAGATTTTTCGAGACCTACGGCGAAGACGTGTATTTGGCCAAAACGATGACAACCGCCAGCATTCGCGGGTATCAGGGAAAGCACCCTGAATTGGGCATAGACGATCGGCACGTAGCGGCTTGCATGAAACATTTCCTAGGCTACAGCTACCCTTTGAGTGGCAAGGATCGCACGCCCGCTTGGATTCCAGAGCGAGAATTGAGAGAATATTACCTACCCACGTTTCAAACGGCAATAGAGGAAGGGGCATTGACCGTGATGATCAATTCTGGGGAATTAAATGGCACGCCGGTGCACGTAAATCATGACATTCTCACAAAATTGCTGCGCAATGAGCTGGGCTTCAAAGGCTTGGCGGTAACCGATTGGGAAGACATTTATAAGCTGCACACCACACACAAAGTGGCGGCATCGCTGCGAGAAGCGGTAAAACTGGCCATCAATGCCGGGATCGACATGTCCATGACCCCCAACGATTTTCAGTTCAACGAGTTATTGATTGATTTGGTTAAGTCGGGCGAAGTCCCCATGGAACGCATCAACGAAGCCGTTCAACGGATCCTTTACGTGAAACACAAATTGGGTATTTACGATGCGATGAGCCCTTCGATCAGTAGCATAAGAGAAGCCCTCAACCCAGCAGATTTGGGCAGTGCAAAACACCGTGAGGCGGCATTACAAACCGCGGAGGAAAGCATCACCTTGCTCAAAAACAACACAACCACCAATGGCAAACCACTCCTTCCGCTGGGAAACCAACCCCTATTCGTATTTGGCAGCGCCGCGGATGATCTCAATTTGCTGAATGGCGCCTGGACCAACACTTGGCAAGGGAACGACAGTCAATACAGCCACAATCCGCTATACCCCACCATTTGGGAGGCTTTGATGAAGAACCGCGCGGCAGGAGAAATCGAACCAAATACTTCAAAAGGACTGCAATATTTTGCCCAAGCCCTTTCAAGCAATAC
>JAIYBO010000220.1 GCA_027488495.1 Bacteroidota bacterium
ATCGTTAACCGCCAAATGGGAGTTTTTTGGCAAAGGATACAAGCACGCCTATGTAAGTTTATTGGCCATGGGAAGCGTTTCTGCACCACTCACAAACTACGTGGCCGATTACTTGCCCCTGGCCATTGGAATGCAAAGCAAAACGGCTTCGGGTAAATTGATGATCGACATTCAACGCAACCGCTGGTTTGCAACCGCATCAACCCAGTACACACAACGTGGAAATGTAACCATTGATCGCGAAGCATACTATACCACCGAAATGATTTACAGCCACTTGGTAGCCATGCCATCGGTACTTTCAAGCAATGTAAGATTCGGATATCGCAAAAACGCGGAGTTAATCATTGAAGCCGTATACGACAGAATGATCACCTTGGGGGGATTTGATATCAGACGAAACGATATGCCCTTTTTGAGCAACAACATGGAGGCATCGCGCATTGGGCTAAACTGGAAATTACCCATACCAAAAATGAGTGGATTAAGCTGGTTGGGCAATGCCACCACCACCATCATGGGCCGCAACATGGGCCAAAGCCACATGGTTATGACAGGCCTGGTTTATCAAGGCGAGTTCAAATCTAAAAACACCCCAAAATCATGAAATCATTGAAAATTTTTGGCGCCGTTTTGGTTGCCGCTGCCCTATATATTGGATGTAAAAACGATGTCGTTTCAGAGCAAAACACATTTCCTGCTTTGGAGCCAATTAACCTTGACACCAATGCTGGCAACTGGAAACCCATCCTGCTGAGTAAGCCCGATGAAATCGCCATCGCCTCTCCCATCTCTGTTACATCGCCTGATTACAAATTGGAATTGTTAGAGATCAAGAGTCGACAGAACCAGATCACCGACGCAGAGCGTGAAAACATGAACTATTGGAGTGCTGGCGTAGTACTTAGATGGAACGAAATCATGCGCGAATTGGTGGCCAAATACAACTTACCACCCTACCAAAACCCAGACGGCACTTACCCCATTCCCAGCGCCAACAATCCTTTGGCCTATCCGTTCTTCCCTTTTGCCAACCCACCCTATGCCGCACGTGCATATGCCTACATGTCTGGCGCTCAATACGATGCCTTGGTGGCCGCCTATCATTACAAATCCAAATTCAGAAGACCGAGACCTGCGAAAACAGATCCATCGATCAAACAGCTGATTCCGATGACGTCTGATTTCGTATATCCATGCGAAGAAGCCGTTGCCGCAGGCGCCTCCGCCGCCATTTTAACATTGATGTTCCCAGGGGAACAAGAATACATCCAAACCAAATTGAACGATTGCAACTCCGCAAGAATTTTGGCCGGTGGCAATACCCGCAGCGATATCGACGCCGGTGTTGGCCTAGGCAAAGCTGTGGCCGCCAAATTCATCGCCCGAGCCAGAACCGATGGTGCCGGCAAAGCCGTAGGAACTCCCGCAGATTGGAAATTCTTGAAAGACCGCACCGAAGCCCGCGGCGAAGTGGCTTGGTTGAGTCAGGAAACCCCACAACGCCCGCCCATGTTGCCGATGTTTGGAAAAGTAATGAGCTTCCTCATGGACACCACCGAAGTCGTGAACAGTCGCCCCGGACCACCCCCATCCACACAATCCGCCGAATTCAAAAAAGAACTCGAAGAAGTATTGTGGTTCAGTCAACACCCCGATCGCGACCGCATGAAAATCGTTCATTTCTGGAGCGATGGCGCCGGAACTTACGCGCCTCCAGGACATTGGAACGACATTGCTTGTGAAGATTTCGTGCAGCAGCGTTGGAGCGAAGTTCGATGGGCCAGAAATCTCGCATTGTTGAACGCCAGTATGTTTACCGCTGCCGTTTGCTGTTGGGATGCCAAATATTATTACTACAACCCACGGCCATCACAAATGCATGCAGATTGCAAAACACTCACAGGCTTGCCAAACTTTCCGGCCTTTACGAGCGGACATAGCACTTTCAGCGGTGCAGCGGCAAAATTCTTGAGCCACGTAGTCCCCTCGCAAGCCAGCAAATACATGTCAATGGCCGACGAAGCCAGCAAGAGTCGTTTGTGGGGTGCATTGCATTATCGCAGCGATATCGAAGTGGGCATGACCATGGGCATTGCAATTGGCGGAAAAGCCATTGAACGTGCGAAAACAGACGGCGCAGAGTAAGCAAACCGTATTTCCTTTTCCTGACTTATTTTCGCGGGGCGATGCCATCGTCTCTGAACACCGAAAACCAAATCAAAACTTGGGCCCAAGAAATGGGGTTTTTGGCCTGCGGATTTGCAAAAGCAGAGCGGCTGAACGACCATGAAGCACTATTAGACCAATGGCTAAACAATGGCTTTCATGGCAACATGGGATACATGGAAAATCACAAAGCCATGCGCCTCGACCCCACATTGTTGGTTCCAGCGGCAAAATCAGTGATTTGCTTGGCCTACAACTATTTCCCCGAGACTACCCCGGTACAACCCAACAGTTCTGCCCCCCAAATTGCCAAATACGCTTGGGGCGATGACTATCACCACGTCATCAAAGACAAACTATTCAAACTCATCGATCGCATCAAAACCGTCAACCCAGCATTTGAAGCGAGGGCTTTTGTGGATAGTGCACCGGTGATGGAAAGGCAGTGGGCTGAAAGAGCTGGACTCGGGTGGATTGGCAAAAACAGTTTATTGCTTCGCAAGGGCGTTGGCAGTTTTTTCTTTCTGGCCGAAATCATCTGCAACATCGAACTCTCCCCAGACCAACCCCAAACAGATCACTGTGGAGAATGTACAGCGTGCATCGACGCATGTCCCACCCAAGCCATCGTGCAACCACAAGTCATCGATTCTACGCGATGTATTTCATACCTCACCATCGAAGACAAAACTTGGCCCAAAGACAACGATGCAATCCAAAACATCAGTGCAACTGGAATTGTAGTTACCACCGATGACGACCTAACTCAAGGATCCATAAATAGCACAGCCCCTCCAATCAATACTGGAACCTGGGCTTATGGCTGCGATGTTTGTCAGGATGTTTGCCCCTGGAACCGCTTCTCAAAACCACACAACGAACCGCAATTCCAACCGCGAGAAATGATTTTCTGGGATGCCGAGCGATGGAATCAAGCGAGTGAAGAGCCCGCGCGCATCAAAAACCAACTCAAAAAATCAGCCATGCAGCGCGCAGGCCACAAAAAAATCCTATCGCAAGCAAATGCCGCATTGGATTTCATAAAAACCCACAAACCTTCTTAAATCTACCCCAACTGCACCGGCAACTCGATGGTAAACGTAGTGCCCACTCCCACCTTGGTCTGATACGCAATCTGACCGCCCAATTGCTCCACAATCTTTTTAGAAATCGCCAACCCCAATCCCATTCCTGAATTCTTGGTGGAGAAATTGGGAGAGAAAATCTTGTCCCTCAAGGTCTCGGGAATGCCCTTTCCATTGTCTGCAAAATCCACAAAAACCCGCTTGCCCTTCACCTGTAAAGTGGCCGCGATATTCCCCGACCGCTCCGCAGGAATCGATTGAATGGCATTCTTCAAAATATTGGTAAACACCCGCCCCAACTGCAACGGATCCGCCTCCACATAAACTTCCTGTCGATCAAATTTCCAATCGATGGGCATATCGCTCTCCTTGCCCAACAACAAAACCGCATCAGAAACAACCTGCACCAAATTCACCCGCTCCAACTTGGGCTCCGGCATCTTCGCAAACGAACTAAACTCCTCCGCCATCTGAGCCAACGAATCAATTTGCCGAATCAACAACTCACTCGTTTTTTGGATCTTTTCTTTCAAATTCACATCGTCGCGCTGCAGCGAGAATTGCAAGTGCTGCAACGACAATCGCATTGGTGTCAAAGGATTCTTGATTTCATGTGCCACCTGCTTCGCCATCTCGCGCCACGCCCCTTGCCTTTCGCTCTCAGCCAACAAATTCAAACTGTTATCCAACTCCACAATCATCTTGTTGTACTCCTTTACGAGCAACCCAATCTCATCGTTTTTCTCCCATTCCAAAGGTTGATTTCGCTCCCCTATTTTCACCGATGCCAACTGCTTCCGTATCAAATTCAAGGGCAATGCAATCCTTTGCGCCACCAAATAAGCTATCACAATCATGATCGCAAACACCAAAGCGAACAAATTGATGATCGTTACGGCATACTCTGAAATGTCGCGATACAAATCCCTTCGATTCGAAAAATAGGGCAAATTCAAATACCCCTTCACCTGCAAATCCTTGTTCAACAATGCCGTGTAAGAAGAAATATAATCCAAGTCCCCCAAGCTCTCGTTCACCAAAGAAGTAGAAGACCCCAAGGCATCCATTTTCTTATATACAGCCGGATTCATCAATCGCCCGCGAACACTCTCCTCAATCAATCGATCATTCGTAGACACCAACAATGTGCCATCGGCGCGATACAAATTGATATCCGTGTTGTAATACTCCGCCAAATCATACACCAAACCCGTTTGATACTTATCATACACCGCGTCGATGTTGATTTTACTGCTCAGTTTCGATGCGATTTCGTGCGTCTTCTGTCGCAATTCATCCTTCTGACTCTCAGAATAATTCCTTACAAAATAATTCACCGTCACAAACAGCACCACCAAAAACGTAGCAAATACCATCCACGTTACATACAACTGCAATCGATTGGAAATGAACAACTCGCCCTGACTTCCCAATGGCATTCGGCTCCTTAAGTTCTTGAGCAACTTCAATTTTTGCCCGGTGATATTCCCCATCACAATCAATCGCTGCCGCACCCAAAGCACAAAATAATACAACATCACCAGCATGATGCCACCCAATCCCAAAACAGTAAATCCAGTTAACGAAGAAATGAAATCTACTTCACTGCGCGAAAGCACCACCGTATTCTTGGCACCATCCTTCAAAACAAAATGATTCACACCCTCTTGAGAAATAAACCCATTCAACGCCGCGAATGAATTGCCCAAGGGATAATCTACCGAACCATAAGAATAATTCAATCGGTTGTTGTTGTAAATGGCAAAACTATATTGATTGTCTGCATACAGCGGCTCCAAAACACTGCGATTGAACAAATCACTCAACCTACCTTCCATGGACGACAAGCGGGGCGATAAAATCACAAAATACACCCCATGATAGCCCGCCATGCTGCTCACATCAAATCGCCCAATAAAACTACCCTTCAGCTTGTAATTGTTCACCTTCACAAAATTCCCCGTCACCGGCACACAATCTTCGCTCTTATACAACTTGTGAATGGATGGATAATCATACGAATTCTCTTGTCGGTACGACCGCCCAAGCGCATTAAAATCCAAGAAATTCACCTCAAAATCATTGATATATGGGCCAAAATACAACTCCCTCAGGCGCTTCTCAAATTCCGCTTTGGTTTCATCTGTGCATGTGTAATAATCCACGATGCCTTTATCGAGCAGCAATTGTTTCTCCGTTTGTCCCAACCGTTCGGCCGTTTCAACGTCGGTACCTTCCAATAAATTTTGCGCCAAAAAAGTACGCGTTCTTTTCTCTTTGATGGCTGATTCTTCGCCAAACAAACTACTCACAACCACACCAGCCAGAACCACGCGCAACACAACCCGCAGCCAATCCTTGCGATCTGCCATCCACCATTCAAAACCGAGCCAAGCATATACAAACCCCAACCAATAGGGGAACAACGCCTGCAAATCCCAATTCGTATAAACAAACACCAAGGGCGGCAAGGTATGCGCCACCGAAATCAATCGCACCACCCAAGGCTTTTGCTTGTGCAATTCCAACCAGGAAAACCCAAACATTCTGTAAAACAACACCCACTGCGTGGCCAAAATCCCCACACTCACAAACGAGAACAAATCGAGGCGATGGAACTGCTGAAAATCCAGATTGATCTGACCCTCTTGCACCAAATTCACGCCATTGCGCAACAGCCAAACCAACACCCACAAACTGCCTTGCATAAACACATTGGAGGCGATAAAAGGCCCCAATTCTATGGTGGTTCGATTCACCCATTGCTCCAACCAGCGAACGGCGCTGCTGATCATGAACAACCCCAAAATCGAAATAAATATCAAATGTCCCAGAGAACCGCCACTCCAATCAGAATAAAACAAATCCGAAGAGAACACCGACGTTTCTTTCAAGGCCATCAGCGTGTAATCATTCTCAAACAACCAATAAATGCCCAACCAAGAAAGCACAATTCCAATCACCACCAGCAACTGAGCATTGTCTTTCTTGAACATTGAAAAAACCGCCATGCTCACCACCAAACAACCCGCCAAAAACAGCAAATCAAACCAAAAAACGTGCTTGTAATTGTCAACCACCAAATAGAACAATTCCACCTCCGGCACAATCACAGGGGTAGAATTCTCTACCGGATTCCGCGAAATGGAATACTCTATGGGGTTGGGATCTTGAAAACCCCGAACCTGGGTGTAAGAAACCGTTTTGGCTTCAATCAATGGAAGCACATAGGCAAACGACTTCCCATCGCGGCGATAGCGGTACACCGCAACGTACCAATTCCCCTGTCGTTGCAACTCAATTTCCTTATCAAAATTGGCCGATATCTGAAAATTCTGGGTTGACCAAAACACCGGATTCCCAAATTCATACACGAAAAAATCAATGTTCTTGCGTTGCAAAGTTTTGGCATATTGGGTATATCCTGCCCAACTCAAATGCGTACTCTTCAACAACAATTGCTCCTGTCGATCGATGGAATCATCAACCAACTTCACCAACTCCGCCGCCTGAATCATGGCCAACTCTATTTGGTCTGAACGAAGCTTCAATCCCTTTTCCGCACCCAAATTCTGTTCGCGAACCATCAATACCTGAGACACGGCTATCAGGATCGCTCCCAAAAAGATCAACAAGGTATTTCGTTGGAATAAATTCATGCAATCATTTGTTATTCAAAGGTATGGTGTAAAATACAACCACAAAATTCTTATAAAAAAGTGTGTCCCACCAAATAGTGATTCACGTAGTCCTCCACCGCCAACTCCAAAGGGGTAAACGGAATCACATATCCCGCCGCCACCAAACGATCCATATTGGCCTCTGTATGATACTGGTATCGATCCCTGATGTCTGCCGGCATATCCACAAAATCTATGTGCTCGGGCTTATCTAATGCCGCAAAAACCGCCTTCGCCAAATCCAAAAATGTTCTGCACTGCCCTGTTCCCAAGTTGTACAATCCCCCATTTTTTCGGGCGTTAAAAAAGTGCATCAATACAGACAATACATCTTTTACATAAATAAAATCACGTGCCTGCTCCCCGTCTTTGTAATCGCTGCGATGGCTGCGAAACAAACTCACCTTTCCGGATTCTTTGATCTCATTGAACGCATGAAATACCACCGAAGCCATCCGGCCTTTGTGATATTCGTTTGGACCAAACACATTAAAAAACTTGAAACCCGACCAAAACGGAGGCTCATTCCCTAGGGCAATTTGATCCATCACCCACAAATCAAATGTGTGCTTGCTGTTCCCATATGGATTCAACGGTTTCAACGCACTCAAACCTTCCGGGGCATCTGAAAAGCCCAATTCACCATCCCCGTAAGTGGCCGCCGAAGAGGCATATATCAATGGAATGTTGTGCTCCACGCAGGCGTTCCACATCTTTTGTGAGTAGTCTACATTCAAGGTATGCAACACCGCCTCATCAAATTCGTTGGTCTTCGTTCTGGCACCTATGTGAAAAACAAATTGAATTTTACTGGCATTTACAGCCATCCACTGAAAATATTCCATGCGCTCAACCTTTTGCATAATCGACTTACCATCAAGGTTTTGCGATTTCTCAGTAGCAGAAAAATCGTCCACCGCCACCAATTCTCCGTAGCCCATGCGCTGCAACTGACCCAACAAGGCCGAGCCAATAAATCCCGCCGCTCCAGTAACAACAATCATTACAACAAACCTACAACGATTTTTTCATGTGTGAAACCCCCGTTTTGCATTCACATGTGCCACAAGATTGGCGTATAATTGCAGTAGCCATGAGCCAGAAAAAACAAAACCTCACTTGGTACATCCTCGCCGCCATGATCATTGGCGCTGTGGTTGGACAGTTCATACATATATACTACCCAGAAACCGTCCAAATCAAAGACGCCAGTGGAGAATTAAAATCCATTGTGCGTTCTGAGCAAATTGGACAGTATTTCAAAATCCTTACCTCTGTTTTCTTGCGATTGGTGCAAATGATCATCGCGCCTTTGGTCATTACCACCCTCATCGTGGGCATCGCCAAAATGGGCAACTTGAAGGCCGTAGGTCGTGTGGGTGGCCGTTCGATGCTTTGGTTTTTTAGCGCCTCCTTGGCTTCACTTTTACTGGGATTGATGTTGGTAAACTTTTTCGCTCCAGGAGCCGGGCTTCACCTCACGGTGAACAACATCGACACCAGTGCTGCCAGTGAAGTCATTGGCAAAACGCAAAGTTTTTCGGTACAACACTTCATCGAACACCTGTTTCCCAAAAGTTTGTTCGAGGCATTGGCCACCAACGAAATATTACAAATTGTGGTTTTCTCCATCTTTTTTGGAGTGGCTTTAACCCAATATGGCGAAAAAGGCGAAGGCATCATCAAAACGCTCGACAACCTCAGCAAAGTCATTTTGATATTGGTGGGATATGTAATGTGGTTTGCGCCATTGGGCGTATTCGGAGGCATCACCGCCATCATCGCCACCAAAGGATTGGGCATTCTCAAAGTCTACGGCTACTACATGGGCTCATTTTATTTGGGATTGGCCTTGCTTTGGGCCCTGCTATTGGCTGTGGGATATTTCATCTTGCGCAAGCGATTGGGCACACTGCTCGGACATCTAAAAACCCCATTGATGGTCGCCTTCAGCACCACTTCTAGCGAAGCCGTATTCCCCAAACTCACCGAAGAATTGGAGAAATTCGGCTGCCGTAAAAAGATTGTGAGTTTTATCCTCCCCTTGGGCTATTCTTTCAATCTCGATGGTTCGATGATGTACATGACCTTCGCATCGATCTTCATCGCACAAGCCTTCGACATCCCGCTCGATTTGGGCACCCAACTCACCATGCTCTTGGTTTTGATGCTCACTTCCAAAGGCATTGCAGGCGTGCCCCGCGCATCTTTGGTGGTAGTAGCTGCTACATGCGCGATGTTCGATATCCCTGCCGAAGGCATCGCCCTGATATTACCCATCGATCACTTTTGCGATATGGGACGTTCAATGACCAATGTTTTGGGCAATGGATTGGCAACCGCAGCCATCGACAAATGGGAAAAAGACGAGTAACATGTTGAACCCTTCCAACGAGTGGACCGCCGAGCTACCTGCCACCGAATCTCAAGAGATGACCATGGCCGTTCGAGACCAAATTGAAAAAGATTTTGGTTTGATGGGATTTACCTTTTCCCAATCGAACTACCCCACCCTTGAATCCATATTGGAAGAACTCACACAATGCATCGCCACGCTACAAACCCAACACCACAGCACCTGGATGAAGGTGGTTTATCGCGTAGACCTCACAGAAAAACAATATAAATTTGTTCAGAGAATGGGCGGCAACACCCCCGAAAACATGGCCAAAGCCGTTGTATTGAGAGAATTCCAAAAGGTATATACCCGCAAGCACCTCAGTTAGTTTGTTTATTCAGCCACATTTGGCGAAATTTGTAAACTTATGGAATTGAAAGACGTTGTATCAGTAACGGGCATGCCCGGATTGCACAAGATTTTAGGAAGAAACAAAAGCGGCTTGATCTTGGAATCATTGACCGATAACAAGCGCTTTGGAACCAACCCAAGACAGCGCATCAGCGTATTGAGCGATATCGCCATGTTCACAGAAGAGGAAGAAGTAAAACTCGCTGTGGTCTTGATGTCGATCAAAGCCCTCGAAGACGCCGGCACTGCAGTTCCTACCCCAAAAGCAGACAACGACGAAGTGAAAGCATTCATGGCCAAAGTACTCCCAAATTACGACCGTGAGCGCGTATATACTTCAGATATGAAGAAATTGTTCGTTTGGTATGGCATGTTGAAAAACATCGATTTGGATTGGGCAAACCTCGACAAGGTAGAAGAAACCGTAGAAAGCACCGATGGCGATGCACCCAAAGCCACCGAAAGCAAAGCGAAAAAAGCCACTGCAGCACCCAAAAATACGGCCATCAAAAAGCCAGCAGCCGGTGCAAAAACCAAAACCACCACGCCCCGCAAAATGGGCAGCTAAGTGTAATATGCACACCCCTTTCCTTCCCAACCCGTTCATCGTTACTTCCAAAGACGATGTGTTACCTCTGTACGAACAACTCGTTAACAGAAACATCCACTCTGCCGAAGATTTTCAACAGCTCCTGCAAGATGTGAGCGACCTAGAAAGCGCTTTGTCTGAAGACATGGCTTGGCGATACATCCGCATGACATGCGATACCCAAAACCAAGAACATGAAGCCGCTTACCTCAACTTTGTTCAGGAAATCCAGCCCCACCTATCCCCGCTCGAAGACCAACTCAATCGCAAAATTGTAGACAGCCAATTTTCTGGGCAGTGGAGAAATCAAAGCAATGCCAACGAAATCTATTTGCGTGGCATTCAGGGCGCCGTAGAGATATTCAGAGAGGCCAACATACCGTTGCACAGCGAGCTGTCAACCTTGGCCCAAGAATACTCTTCCATCCAAGGAAGTATGTCGATCCAATGGGAAGATCAAACCATTACCCTGCAACAAGCCAGCAATATTCTCATGCAAACCGATCGCAACAACCGCGAAAAAGTTTGGCATTTGATGCAATCACGCCGCAGCCAAGACACCGATAAACTCAATGAATTGTTCAATAAAATGGTTGCCTTGCGCCACCAACTCGCCATCAATGCGGGATTCAACAATTTCAGGGATTATATGTTCAAGGCGATGGGCCGTTACGATTACAACGCCGATGCTTGCAAGGACTTTCACAATAGCGTAGAAACTTCAGTGGTTCCCATGCTGAAAGACCTCATGAAGCACCGCAAATCGTTGATGGGCTTGGAAGTATTAAAACCTTGGGATACTCAAGTAGACCCATTGGGCCGTTCACCCCTCAAACCGTTCGATGGTGGCGAAGAATTACTCAAAAAAGGCATCGACTGCCTCAATGGCATAGACCCTTTCTTTGGTGAATGTATTTCTACCATGGAATCCCATCAGTTGTTAGACCTAGACTCTCGTTTGGGCAAAGCACCTGGTGGATACAATTACCCATTGGCAAAAACCAACATGCCTTTCATCTTTATGAATGCCAGTGGCAATCTAAGAGACGTAGAAACTTTGGTTCACGAGGCAGGCCATGCCATTCACAGCTTCGAGATGGCCCCGCTGTCGTTGAACGCATACAAAAATACGCCCAGTGAAGTGGCTGAATTGGCCAGCATGAGCATGGAATTGCTCACCATGAATACTTGGAATGCGTATTTTTCGGATGAAGATTTACTCAACCGCGCCAAAGCCGAACAACTCGAAGGCATTTTAAGCACCCTTCCATGGATTGCCCAGGTAGACGCTTTTCAACATTGGATCTACGAAAACCCAACCCATACCACCGAAGAAAGAACCGCAAAGTGGCTTGAGCTCTCTGCGCGATTTGGCAGTGGCGAAGTAGACTATACCGGATACGAAACAGCCATCGCCCACGCTTGGCACAAGCAACTACACATTTTCGAAGTACCTTTCTATTACATCGAATATGGATTTGCACAATTGGGCGCCATTGGGGTTTGGAGAAATTATATCCAATCAGGCAAAGAGGCCTTGGAAAACTACAAGGCTTTCTTGAAACTTGGCAACACCGAAAGCATCCCCAAAATCTATGAGACGGCGGGCGTGAAATTCGAATTTTCAGAGAGCTACATCCATGAATTGATGTCGTTCGTGAAAGCCGAATTGCAACAATTCCAATAATTTCCGCCTCACCCACGTCAACTCTCATCTCCTATAAGGAACTGTATTCGCCCTATCAAAAGAGCAAACCACCTCCATCATTTTTGAGTCATATATGTTGTTAGATGCACTGTCTTGCTCAACTGAGCGATACTTATTGTATTTTTGCGCTGCATGAAAAAATTATTCTTACTGGCCATGGGTGTGGCAGCAATGAGCGCCCTTACAGCCCAAAAAATTGATTTGGATCGCGTTTATGTAGCTCACCAATACCGCGATTTGCCATCTACACCATTGGATAGTACTTGGAGAACCTACAACGTGAGGGTTGAAGTGCCTAGTACCATTTCTGGCGCAATGTCGGCCAGCTCAATCGAAGACCGCATCAACTTGCAAGGTTGGAAAAAAGTATACGGCGGCGGACACGCACAAATCACCATCAATTTTGACGATTTGATGTTCGACGGTCAGAAAATCGAGAACCGCAAAGAAGAAATCAAAAACAAAGAAGGTGTAGTCACTGCAACCAATTATTACTACTGGTCTGTGGTAAAATACAGCATCGGCGGTACTTATTCTGCAAAAGATTGGCAAGAAAACGCCCTGATCAACCGCAGCAATATCAACGGAACAAGCTCTACCCAAATGGAGTGGAAAAGCCCTGAGTTCAGAAGCATGGGTGAAGCCGATCGCTATTTCAGCAACAACCGCGCTGCCATCTCTAACAAATTGGTGAAAGAACACATGGAAACCATGTTGGCAAACATCAACAACAGCATCAACGACAAATACGGTTTTCCCGTAAGCACAGACCAAGTGACTTTGTGGACCACCGATTCTAAAAAGCACCCAGAAAACGTAGCGTTCATCGAGAACATGACCAAAATGAAGGCCAGCATCGCCAAGGTAAATGCCAACGGCATCGACGCTGCTACCCGCGCAGAATTGATGAGCAGCATTGAGTACATGACCACCGTAAAAGGCAAATACGCCACAGAAGACAAAGGAGATCGCAAAATGCGTTATGCCTGTTCTTACAACAATGCCGTTTTGTATACCATTTTGGATATGCCCGACAAAGCCGTTGAAGAATGCAATGCATTGGTTGCCAACGATTACGATGTAAAAGATGGTGAGAAAATGATTGAAAAGTTGAATAAAATCAAGGCTTTGATGGCCAAAAACAACAAAGTAAGTCGCCATTATCCTATCGACACCACCAAATTCAACACACCCAATTGATTA
>JAIYBO010000192.1 GCA_027488495.1 Bacteroidota bacterium
ATGTCGTTGTTAAAGACCATGACGAGGTCGTTGGGATAATCGAACACCACTTGATATCCATCGATGGAATCCACTTTTTGCATGGAGTATTCGGGGTTTTCTTGTTTGGCGAGCAATTGGTTGAGTTTGGATCGACTGTTTATTGCGAACAAGAAGAGGTTTGATTGGTTGTTGAGTTGCGCGTAAATGGGGGAGATGGAGAAGTCAATACCGGATTGACCGGGGTTGTTGGCGATGTTTTTGAAGATTTTTACCAATAATGAGGGATCTTCTTCCATTTCGTTATTGAAAAAATCGGCTATGTCTTTGGTTTGATTTGGGTCTGAAAGATCGATTTTTTGAAATATTTGCTTCAGGTTGAATTCTACACAAATGGTGGCATTTTTAGGTATATAATGACGAATGTTGGAGGATTTGAAAAACATCCAAAAGGCAAAGCTTAACGCAATAGTGGCTGCTACACCGATCCAAATACGAACTTTATTATTCATACAACAAAGATTGGTTTTTTATTAATTCACTGAGCAATAATATTGTCATGTTTGCATTGGATGATATGTTTGTCTATTTTCGCTCAGAATTAAATAATTATCGATGAGGATTATTACCACAGCAATTATCATGTTTAGCAGCGTTGTTTCATTTGCCCAGTCTGGGGTGGATGGTGTAAGTGGCGCTGAGATGAAACGTGTGTCGGACCGCGCCAGTAGGGCTTCCGAAGAAGTTAGTAGCCTTCGCCGCGAAGTATCGGCCTTGCGTTCAAAGAACAACGAATTGCAATCACAGCTTTCTGGTATGCAAGAAAAGGTTTCTTCGGAAATTACGCGTTCTCAAGAGCTTCAAGCACAAAATGAGCGTGCTATGAACTTGGCACTCGATGAATTCAAGAAGAAGTTTGAAGAACAAAATAAAACGGTTGAGGGTGTGCAAGCATCGTTAGACGATAAATTCAATAAGCAATTGATATTCTTTGTGTTGGGTTTGGTTTTGTTCGTCATTATCGCCATGGTAGCTACCAAATCAGCCACTGCCAAGGGGTTGAAACAATCACAATCGAATTGGAACCAATTTCAGGAACACATACTAAAAAAATAATCCATTAATAAAAAACAATCTCTATGAGCAGCAATAAGAAAAAAGGCAAATTAGATCCGATTACCTTCATTTACGGTTTTGGTGCCGCGGTGGTACTTGTGGGTGCCATGTTTAAATTTTTGGGATGGAATTTCGCAAACGAAATGTTCATCTTGGGTTTGAGTATTGAGGCCGTGGTGTTCTTGATTTCAGCCTTTGAACGTCAGACCGAGGATGATGACTACAAGTGGGAGCAAGTATTTCCACAATTGACCAATGATTCTGCGGATGGAAATGGTGCCGACATGGGTGGATACCAATCTGCGATGTCTCAGTTTGCATCTACTTTGGGTGAATTGAACAAAGGTTTGAAGGATATGACTGAGAGCGTGCAACAGATTCGCACCGAAATGCAGGCCAATGCCTCTCGTTCTGCCGAAATGCAGAAAAGCATGCAAGAATTCAATCAGTTGATGGACAGTTATAACCAAAACATGCGTTCAATCAACGACAAATACAACCAATTTTTGAACAGCGGTAAGTAAACCGTTTTATGGGATCTACGGTTACCATATCGAAAGCGAAGAACTTTTCGTTCAAGAAACTGTCTTTCTTGTACTTGGTGTTCATTCTGTTCATTTTCTTCTCATCGCCGGGGATGTATGTAACACAATATACAAGTGTTGCCAACACCCAAGCGTCGTTGAATGATCGTTTGCTGCAAGATTTAAAGGCTTTCAATTCATTGGATCCCAAGGAGCTGGATTTGAAAAATACCACTTTGGATTTGGTGAAGCAGTTGGATGATTTGAACAATGAGTATAAAAAATTCGCCTCTGAAACGGGAGTGAGTGGGGATCGCTTACGTGAAAATAATTTTGCGGAAAAGAAAATTCGTAAGGGTGCAATTGGTCCGAAAGTGGTTTCGATTATCGATCAATATGTGGCCAAATACAAAACTGTTGGCAATAAAGATTTAACCAACGATTTGATCACACCTGCTGATTTTACTGGTACCAAGATTAACAATTTGGATTTCTTCTTCAAAGAAGCCCCCAATGGAGTTATGTCTACGGCATTTGAGCATTTGAGAACAGTGTTTCTTTATCAATCCTTAATTCTCCTAAAGGGCAAGGAAATTTCTATGCCCAAATTTGAAATTATTACCGTTGAGGAGTCAGATTTTATTCAGAAATATAAGCGAAACCTTATATTGGGCGAAAAGTTGGATATGTTGATTCGGCCTAAGAAAATAGGTGCATTGCCAACAGTGAAAATCAATGGTGGTTTGGTGGATTGCAAACCAACGAACGGAAGCGATTACCGAGTTATTTATCAACCATCTAAAGCGGGCAACTACGGCATGGAAATTATGGTTGGTGAAGATCGGGTTTTGACCAGTTTTCGGGTTGAAGCGCCTGCGTTTCGTTACATACAAGAAGTGTCGAATTTGCGTTCTGAAGTGGGTGGTAAGTTTACCATTACCTTGGACTCCAATTTTGTCCCCAAAGGCGACCGTGTAAAATTTGTATCAAATGCGGCAGATGTGCAGCGGGTTGGTATGATATTGTACGTGACTCCGCAGAAGGAAGGGAAGTTTGAAGTTCTGATGCAGG
>JAIYBO010000068.1 GCA_027488495.1 Bacteroidota bacterium
CATCGATAAGAAAGGTATTTCTTCTTGCATCAACAATTTGTTTAAGAAAGGAAAAATTTAATCATGGCAAAAAAAGGAAACCGTGTTCAAGTAATCCTTGAGTGCACAGAGCAAAAAGGTTCTGGTGTGGCTGGCATGAGTCGCTACATCACCACCAAGAATAAGAAAAATACCGCTGAGCGTATTGAGTTGAAGAAATACAACCCATACATGCGTAAAGTAACAATGCATAAGGAGATCAAATAATGGCAAAGAAGGTAGTAGCAACACTGAAAAAAGAAGGCGCTGGTAGCGAATACGTGAAAGCAATCAGATTGGTTAAATCACCCAAAAGCGGTGCTTATTCTTTCAAAGAAGAGATTTTGCCAGCCGATAAGGTAAAGGCTTTCTTCGCGAAATAATTTAACTTCCCTACGATATTATAGCCCCTCTATGGGGCTTTTTTTTTACCTTCACAGCAAACAACTCCCATGTCAATCTTCAATTGGTTCTCAAAAAATAAACCCAAAGAGGAGCCTGAATCGCCCCACGCGGATCAGTCACAGCAAACCCAAGTGGCATTGGAAAAAACCCGCACGGGTTTTCTGTCGAAATTGGGTCGCCTTTTCACCGGAAAACGCCAGATCAACGCAGATTTTTTAGATGAACTGGAAGAAGTGCTCCTTACCTCCGATGTAGGTGTTGAAACCACCGTTCAAATCATTGAAAACTTGGAAAAACGCGTATCCAAGGATGCCTATGTTTCCCAAGACGAACTCCATGAATTGTTGGCAGAAGAGATTTCTAAACTCATGCCAGAAATACAATCGCCCGTGGCAAAAGACCTGTCCCTCAGCAATGCCAGCTTGCCCTATGTGGTTTTGGTTGTGGGCGTGAATGGTGTAGGGAAAACCACCACCATCGGGAAATTGGCCCATCACTATGCGCAACTCGGCAAAAAAGTGGTTTTGGGGGCCGGAGATACCTTTCGTGCTGCAGCCGTTGAGCAATTGACCATTTGGCAGAATCGCGCCGGTGTGTCTATCGTGTCTCACGGTATGAACACAGACCCAGCCTCTGTGGCCTTTGACGCGGTGAAACAAGCCGTGGAAGAAAATGCAGATGTAGTGATTATTGATACCGCCGGTAGATTACACAACAAAGTGGGCCTGATGAATGAACTATCAAAAATCCGCCGTGTGATTGAAAAATTCAAACCGGATGCCCCACATGAAGTGCTGTTGGTGATTGATGCTACAACCGGACAAAATGCGTTTGAGCAGGCCAAACAATTCACTGCGGCCACTCAAGTAAATACCCTGGCCGTGACAAAACTGGATGGTACAGCCAAAGGGGGCGTGGTGATTGGCGTAAGTCATACCTACAACCTACCCGTAAAATATATTGGTCTGGGCGAGAAAGCTGAAGACCTCAAATTGTTTAATAAGTACGATTTCATCAAATCGATTTTTGCATCGTGAAAACCAAATCAAACAAAGAAACCAAAGTCAACGTAATTACACTGGGCTGTAGCAAAAACCTGGTGGATAGTGAAGTGCTCATGGGACAACTCAAAGCATCTCAATTCGATGTCACCCACGAAAGCACCAAGGACGACGCCGATATTGTGATTGTGAATACCTGTGGTTTCATAGAAAATGCCAAACAAGAAAGCATTGATACCATTTTGGCGTATGCCGATGCCAAAGCGCAAGGCAATATCGAAAAGTTATATGTAACGGGCTGTTTATCACATCGATACAAAGACGAATTGCAATCAGAAATACCTGAAGTGGATGCCTGGTTCGGTACATTGGATATGCCACACTTGCTCAGGACAGTGGGTGCAGATTACAAACATGAATTGGTGGGAGAGCGCTTGCAAACTACCCCCAAACATTATGCGTACACGAAAATTTCTGAAGGCTGCGATCGCCCTTGTTCGTTTTGTGCCATCCCATTGATGCGCGGAAAGCATGTTTCCAGACCCATTGAGATCATCAAAAAGGAAATTCAGGGTTTGGTGGCCAACGGCGTAAAAGAAGTGATGCTGATTGCCCAAGATTCTACCAGTTATGGATTAGATATCTATGGAGATCGAAAACTGGCTGATTTGATGAAGCATTTGTCGGATGTTGAAGGCCTAGAATGGCTGCGATTGCATTACGCCTACCCATCTCAGTTTCCCTTGGATGTATTGGATGTGATGGCTGAACGAAGCAACATTTGTAAATACCTAGATATTCCCATTCAGCACATTTCTGATAATATGTTGAAAATCATGCGCCGCGGAATCACACAGCGCAGAACCTATGAAGTGCTCAATGCCATCAGAGACAGAGTGCCTGGTATCGCTTTGAGAACTACACTGTTGGTGGGACATCCCGGTGAAACCGAAGCCGATGTGAAAGCATTGATCGATTCAATTGAAGATATCCGCTTTGAACGATTGGGCGTGTTTACCTACTCGCACGAAGAAAATACCCATGCCTATACTTTGGCTGATGATATCGCACAAGACGAGAAACAACGTCGTTCCGATGCCGTGATGGAAGCACAGATGGGCATATCAGAGGCTTTCAATCAACAGTTGAAGGGACAAACATTGAAAGTCTTGTTTGATCGTTTGGAGGGCGATGAATTTGTTGGTAGAACCGAATTCGACAGTCCGGAAGTGGATAACGAAGTGCGTGTACCTGCCAAGGACAATTACGTGCGTATGGGTGACTTTGCCAATGTGAAAATTACCGACGCCACCACCTATGATTTGTTTGGTGAAGTCGTGAAATCGTGAGAATTCGCGAAATTGCATATCCCAAAAATTACATCTCAGAAACACTGAGAAATAGCGCTTGGCGTAATATTCCTTTGGGTTTGTATCCTCACGAAGGAATTCAATCAGATTGGGCGCAGATCATGCATGCGCTGGAAAGGGGATTTTCTGTGGAACAGAGAAAAACCCTACACCAAGTATTGCACCGGCAGCATCTTGGAATCGCCCATGAAGAACAGCAGGTTAACATCGATCGATTGTTGAATCAAAATGCATTTGTTGTCACTACCGGACAGCAGATTCATTTGGGATTGGGCCCGATGTATGTGGTTTATAAGATCATTTCAACTATTGTGTTATGCAATCAGTTGGAAATGCAATTTCCAGATAAGCATTTTGTACCGATGTTTTGGATGGCCACGGAGGATCATGATTTTTCGGAAATCAATCATGTAGACATTTTCAAAGAGCGATATACTTGGAACAAAGACAGTGAAGGTGGGGTGGGTGAACTCGTTACCGATGATTTGCATGATATGTTTGAATGGCTTGCGCAGAAATTTCAAAGAAATTCAGATGCATTGTTGAGAATCGATCAGTTGCGTAAGATCTATTTATCGCCCAAGCAAACCTTGGCCAAGGCCACAGCTGAATGGGTGAGCGATTTGTTTGGTGCGTTTGGATTGTTGGTCATCGATCCAAATGAAACGGCCTTGAAACGATTTGCCAAAGGGTTGTTTGAACAGGATTTATTCGAAGATTCTTTGTTTGAGGCCTTCAATGATCAGGCGGGGATAATGAGGGAAAAGGGCATTGAACCTCCGGCATTGGCCCGTGAATGCAATGTGTTTTGGATGGGTGAGAAACGCCAACGTATAGTGAAAACCTTAGGGGGTTTTGAAACCGTGGATGGCGAGTTAAAGTGGAGCGCCGTTGATATGAAGGCCGTGTTGAATTCCGATGCGATTGCGCATCTATCGGCCAATGTGTTGTTAAGACCGTTGTACCAACAAGCCGTTTTGCCTTGTTTGGCTTATGTGGCTGGACCAACAGAATATATTTATTGGCTTCAAACAGCCAAAGCATTTGAAGTTGGGGGGCGAATCGTTCCGGCGTTGATACACAGAAAAGGTGGTGTGTTACTCAATGCATCGCAAGGGAAAAAAATGGACAAGCTCGATTTATCTCCCGATGATCTGTTTTTGGATGAATCCAGTTTGAAGGATGTCTTATTGCGAAAAACCACGGGGGAGAACGATTTGGTGATGCATGCTCAAGCCATTGAGCAATCGATGTCGGCGTATTTGCGCGTGCTATACGAATGGAAGTCGGTGGAATTGCCGGAAGCCAAAAAACAGGCAGATGCTTTCTTGAAGGCGCAGAGAAAAGTGGTAAATGCCGCTGTAAATCAACATTTAGAGAAGTTGTTCGAAGAACCCGGCTGGAATGGTATTCGTACGGTGTTATTGGATGCGTTTAATGTAGAATCACCGCAAGAACGAAAGTTGTTTTTCATTCAGAGTTATTTGGAAGATGGGGCTGAATGGCTGTTGCCATTGTGCAAGGAGAAGGTCTATGATGAATTTTCTTCATTTTGGGTGGTTGAATCGTAATTATGGAATTTTTCCATAGATGATTGGCTGATTTTCTTGGGTTTTCGGCGGATTGAGGGGCGAGCTATTGGTTTTTTCCATAGTTTTACGCCAATGAAATTTTATTCAAAAGACATTTCCGCTTCCATTGTAGTGTTTTTGGTTGCATTGCCATTGTGTTTGGGTATTGCCCATGCCTCCGGTGTGCCAGTCATGAGTGGTTTGATTGCCGGTATTGTGGGTGGTGTAGTCATCGGATTTATGAGTGGGTCTCATGTTTCGGTGAGTGGACCTGCTGCCGGATTAATCACATTGGTTGAGTCATCGCTCCATGATTTGTCTGGGGGCAGGGAGGCGGCAGTTTCGCATGCGGCGTTGCAAGCTTTTGCTGCTGCTTTGGTGATTGCTGGTTTGTTGCAGTTGGTATTGGGTTTGTTGAAAGTGGGTAAACTGGCCGATTTTATTCCAGCTTCCGTAATCAAAGGCATGCTAGCAGCCATTGGATTGATGTTGATTTTGAAACAGGTACCCCATTTGGTGGGTTGGGATGCGGATGATTTTGGGGATGAAGGCTTTATACAACACGATGGTCAAACCACTTTTTCGGAGATAGGTATTGCCTTTGAACACCTGACGCCCTTGGCCATATTGATTGGTGTTTTGGGGTTATTGATACAGTTTGCTTGGGATTCCAAATACTTAAAGGGAATGAAATGGATACAATTGCTACCTGCACCGCTCATAGTGGTGGTTATGGGTGTGTTGTTTAACAGTTGGGCCGTCAACACTGGGTCTGATTGGGTCATTGAGAAATCCCATTTGGTGAATATTCCCAATTTCCTAGCCCCGGGCATGGCAGAGTCTAGTATGATTGTCCCCAATTTTGGTGTTTTGGGCAATGTATTGATTTGGGTGATTGCCGTAAAAATCACACTCATCGCCTCCATTGAGTCCTTGTTGAGCATAGAGGCCTCTGATAAAATTGATATTCATAAAAGGGTGACGCCCCCCAACAGGGAATTGGTGGCTCAAGGGGTGGGGAATACGATTTCTGGCCTTTTGGGTGGTATCCCTGTAACTGCTGTGATTGTGAGAAGTTCTGCCAATGTGAATGCCGGTGGAATGAGTAAATGGAGCGCCATTTTTCATGGGGCATGGTTAGCGGTTGCCGTGCTGTTGTTTCCCGGGGTACTCAATTTGATTCCCAATGCAGCCTTGGCGGCAATTTTGATTTATGTGGGTTATAAATTGGCCAAACCCAGTCTCATTAAACAAGAATGGGCCAAAGGAAACATGTCGTTTGTTCCCTTTGTTGTGACGGTAGTATCCATCTTGTTTACCGATCTTTTGATAGGCATCATGATTGGCATGGCGGTTGGATTTTTCTACATCATAAAATCAAACTTTCACAAATCCATTACCTTGGTTCAGATCAACGACAATTATATGGTTCGTTTCCAACAACAAGCCACGTTTTTGAATAAATCCTTGTTAAAAACGGTTTTGGATGAACTCCCAGCTAGAGCCAACGTGATTATGGACTTAACCCACTGCACATTCATGGATCGCGATATTTTAGATATCATCGATGATTTCCAAATTCGAGCCAAAGAAAAATCCATGGTGATTTCATTTGAGTTCTTGAACGAATCTCACAAGCAAAAGTTGTTGGGGGAATTGAATTGTAATTTTATCAGTAAAATCAAAGAATCAAATTCATAACGTATGGAAGATCAAATCAAGTTGTTTTTGAGTAATCGCGCCTGGGCGGCGGAAAAGTTATCGGATGATCCCACTTACTTTGAAAATTTGGCCAAAGACCAGCGGCCAGATTATTTGTGGATTGGGTGTTCCGATTCTCGCGTGCCAGCCAATGAAATCATCGGCGCGGAACCAGGAGAACTCTTCGTGCATCGAAACATCGCCAACATGGTGGTACATACCGATTTGAATTTGCTCAGTGTTTTACAATACGCTGTTGAATATCTCGAAGTGAAGCACATCATCGTTTGCGGACATACTGGCTGCGGCGGAGTAAAAGCAGCGCTAACGAACGATAGTTATGGACTTTTGAACAAATGGCTCAGGAATTTGAAAGATGTTTACCGCTTGCACAAGGCTGAAGTAGATGCCGAAGTAGGAGATGAGGCCAAATTAAATAAAATGGTGGAGGTGAACTTGATTGAGCAAGTTGGGAATGTGGTAAAAACAAGCATCGTACAGCAGGCTTGGAAAAATCATAAACGCCCCCATGTGCACGGCTGGGTCTATGAAATGCACTCAGGTTTGTTGCGCACAGTGATCGATGTAGCCCCAGGTGCTGAGATTGATCCGATGTACGTGTTCGATTGATGCTAGTGCTTCCGCTGTTTGTCTAAGCGGAGATTGATGAGCTCTATCGTAAACGAAAACGCCATCGCAAAGTAAATGTAGCCCTTGTCGATGTGTTGACCTAAACCTTCGCCCAGCAAGCTTACACCGATGAGCACCAAGAACGACAATGCCAATATCTTGATACTTGGGTTGTCGTTTACGAAATTGGCGATGGGTTCACTGGCCCACAACATCACCAACATCGAAATAACCACTGCCACAATCATTACCCATACTTGATCTGCCATACCCACCGCGGTGATCACTGAATCTAAACTGAACACCACGTTGATCAAAACCATTTGCAACAAAATGGCCGACCATCCCTTTGCGTCGGTTCTTTCCTTCACTTCCGCCTCATGGCCTTTCATTTTCATGTGGATTTCGTGAACGCTTTGATACAGCAAAAACAATCCGCCCAAAATCACAAGTATATCTTTTCCTGAAATGCCTTGGTCCATGATATGAAACAAATCAGTTTCTTGGCGTTGAACCCAGTTGATTCCCAAAAGCATGATCACCCGCACCACCATGCCGAGCAACAAACCGTACTGACGGGCTTGTTTTTGTTTTCCCCCTGGCGCTTTGTTGGCTAAAATGGAGATGAAAATGATGTTGTCGATGCCCAATACAATCTCGAGTAGGGTAAGGGCAAACAAGCTAATAAGTATGTCCTGTGTCATTTTGTTTTTGCAAATTTAGTCATGAAATCAGACCAATCGTCGGGTTTGATCCATTGGGTTTGAAATCGGTTATTGAAATAGGTGATTTGTCGCTTGGCATAATTGCGACTGTGTTGCTTGATTTTGTCGATGGCTTGCTGCAAGTCCATATTTCCATCAAAATGGTCGAACAACTCTGAATACCCCACCGTGTTTAAGGCTTTGTGCTCTCTGTAAGGCAGGAGAGATTTGCATTCATCGATCAATCCATCATCGATCATTTGGTCAACGCGTAGATTGATTCTTTGGTAAAGGACATCTCTGCTGTGTTCAATCCCCAAATGAACGATGTTCACGCCAGCGAAGTGCTGTGGCTTTTCGTTGCCATAAATTTCATTCAGCGGCTTTCTCAGTTGGATACACAATTCCAAGGCCCTCATCACCCGTTGCGGATTGCTTAACTGCACCAGCTGTCCTGCATTGGGATCGAGTTGTAGCAGCATTTTTAACAATGGTTCAATGCCATTCAGTACATACTGATCCAATATTTCA
>JAIYBO010000240.1 GCA_027488495.1 Bacteroidota bacterium
CTTTCGTTAGTTTCGGCCACGCCAGCAGAATGCTGCACCACCGATTTACACCCAACGATTATTACTGCCAAAATGTGATTACTGATATTCGCGATTTGGAAAATCTCGGCCAATGGCTGCAAAACAACAACCCACAAGATTTAGAAGTTTTTGTGGCCTTCGACCCGTCTCCAAATACCGCCCTTTACGCCCTGCAAACCAAAGGGGTGCGATTGGCACCTGATTACATGACGGACCTCGCCAAAGGCATTTTTACACAAAAATCGCAGGCCATTCCATTAGACTATCCCTGGAAATCAAAAGGACGTAAACTAGGTTTTGTAGTTACTAATGACCCTCAACGATGGTTCAAGGATTATGCTCAACAAGCAGTACCTACCAAAAGCACCACCCCATTAACCCACAGTGGCGCTTGGTATGTGTACGAAATCGGAAATGCGCCAATTCAGCCAAGCAAATAATCGCCAACTCAAAGTCTAAATAGCACAGCGGCCGACAAACCAGCCCCGTGCTGCTTATTTGGCATCGCCCAAGCCTCTAAGCCGCGAAGATCCAACCGGAAGGACGTATTGCCCAAACGCTTAATGGGTGTCTGAAATGTTGTAAAAATGCCCAAATCCCAAGTATCAAATCCGCCCAAAGCAAAATACGGCTGCATTTGTAAACTCGTCCATTTTTGGTTGCCCTTGGCATTCCAATCAAAATTCAACCAAACCCGCGCCGATGGCACATAACCCTTTACATGTAAATAGGTTACATTCATACCCAACGTTTGTCCCAAACAATAAAATCGATTCAACTCAGCATATAAAGTAAAAGGCGCAAGTATGGCCCCAGAACGATTTTGATTGGATAAATCCAACCGAGCCAAAGCAGAATCTCGTTGGTTTCCAAACCAATTGCTCAATTGCAGTTGCCTTGCGTTTACCACCGCCTGTTTTAACGTCACCGCTTGCGTAATCGCATCGCCCACAGGATTCAATCCCTTGCCCGATGCATCCCAAACATAACCCCTGCTCTCCACCGATACCATGGGCAATTGAATGACACCAAAATCGCGAACACCCAAACCCAAATGATGCAATTTGCCGCTGCTTTTATAAGAACCAAACCCGCGAAATGAAATGAGTTTATCCATAGAAATGGCAATCCCCATCCCCTTGCTCCCCCATCCCAAATTGGCCGTAGTCGCGCTCAAATATCGCCCGTTGAAGGCCAAAGAATCACCCAAAGCGCTCGTGAACAATTTCATATCGCCCGTTTGAATTCTCGAAAACGAAGTCACCTGCAATACCGAAACAGTGACCCTGCTCGTTGACCCAGCCCAAAGAAAATCCACAGCATTGTATCCCAGGTTCTGAATGAAATTTTCACCCACCGCCAATTCTTGGCCTTTGTAATATCCGTTCCCTCGAAAAACCAACCGAAACGCATCGTCAGTAAATTGTAATCCAGCTGTTTGCACGTTTCTTATCCCAATTGCGCTCAACTTTCTGGGCGAAGTTCTTGCCTTCGAAACCCCTACAGCAGATCCGCGAACCCCATCATCAAATCGAGACATCAAAGGATATATGCCAAAGCCAATGCTTTGATACAATCCAGCTCGATTCTTCTCCTGTAGTTTGGATTCAATGTTGGCTGTAATATCTGAACCTATATAACCACCGAAAGCCATTTTGCCCACCATCGAAAAAGGCAAAACATTAGAGCCAGTAGCCAATTGATATCTGAACAAATCGCCAAAAACCGTGGTTTTCGCCTCAGGTACAGGCTCTTTGCTCAACGTCCGAAAATTCTCAGCAGTTTTCAATAACCTTCGGCCACTGTTCAACTCCGTTGAATCAATCTCAGCAGCGAACAACCCCCTGCCAATACAAAACCCTAGTCCAACAAATACCCAATGTTTTAACATCATCCTATCTGCCCATTTGCGCTTCATACTCAAAATCTACAGTGGTGGAAACAGATATGGAACTCACATCATAAATTTTCATCATTTTACCCGAACCCACCAACGTGGTGGTAATCGCAATGAATTTAGCAGATTTCAATGCAGCCATCTTCTCTTTCCCCAATCCCAGAGTGAAAACAGTTTCAACAGCATCCAATGGATACCCTTTTGCATCTACCTCACAAGCTTCAATGATTTGATCTTGGGGATCTATATCCAACGATTCAATAAAATTCAACTGATCATCGAGCAAATTCATCTGCAATTTTGCCCCCAATGGAAATGTGTTGCGGATCCGAACATCCATCTTGGCCGATTTAATTCTACTCAAATCACCCATGGTTTTGAGATCAATCCCCTGCGTATCGCGCAAGGTAAATTCACCCATCGAAAAACTTGCCGGCGCCTCTACTTTGAGAAAAATATCTACCCTACTGTTGTCGAACACAAAATCTTTGTACAAACTCACATTGCCATTGGGATTCACCTCCATATCAATGTTATAATCCAGCATTTGGGGCAAATTTTCCATAAACTGTTTGATGTTGGAATTGCCAGCATCCAGCACAATCTCCGATTCAGTATAAGCATCTCGAACAAATGGCGGAGAGGTAATTAGAATGTCGTTGTTCAAAGGCGTTGCGTTCAAAGCCAATGCATTCTTCGTAAATACATTTTCGCCCTTCAGTGAATTCACCTTCACCCTACCATCGGCCCCGATGCCATTTCTAACCACCAAACTCACCTTGAAATCCTTGAATTTAAAATCCCCATTCAATCCCTTGAACAAATCAAATGGCGCCTTCTGATCACCCGTTTGCGTGAGTGACTGACCCATATACCCGATGGCATAATCTGGAATCAATGACTCCATGCGATAATCCAACCTTATACTGTCTTTCAAACCAATGGCCACCTTCCTACCCGAACTATCCAATCGAACAATCAAAATTTGGTGGAACGTATTCACCGTATCCTTCACATTCGGATTTTTCCCCCGAAAGTCAATCAAATAATTTGTGAGATCAAAGTACTCATCCCGCGTGCTAGATCCCCCCGGTTTTGCCGCTGGCAACTTCACCACACTCGACAACACCACACCATTTTTGGTAGCGCTGGGGATCTCAAAATACATGGTCATGTCTTCCTGAATCGTACTCACCAAATGGATTTTCAAATTGCCCGCTTTGGCCTTGAAATACTTCACCTCTGCACCACCCATAAACACCGTTAACCCCTCATCTTGCTCGATCACATTTTGTGATGGAAACGCGGCAATCGCATATCTTGGCCTCAGTTGAGAAACAGTGAGTTTCAAATCAACCCCCTTGTTCGCGTCAATCAAAACTGTTCCATTGCTCGCTTCTGTTGTGAGTCGTTTGATACTTCCCTTCAATTGCTTTGTAACCGTTTTGTCCTTCAAATCAATGCGCTTGGTCACCGAACCATTCATGGGTATGTTCGAAAAAGAATCGTACGCCACCTGAGAATTGTCTCCCGCGTTGGTCAACTCAAATACAACCAACTTTACATTTACCGGAAGGTTGTTGGCAATCGAAATATCCAAAAATCCACTGTCGAGTGTAGCCGTTTCAAAAAATGCACTCGCATCGATGTCTACCGGCGCCAAATTCCCCTGGTTTTGTTCAGGTATTTCAGCGGTTTGACCGTTCAACAATTTAAATACCGGGTTGATTTGACCCAAAGTAATTTGCTGTACGATGGTTTGATCGCTCAACTTCAACTTCTTTAAATTGAACGATGCCGTTAATCCCGTATCGTACGCCCTCACATTGGCCATGCGATAGCTGTATACGAGGTTTTCGTAATTTAAAATAAAGCTGCTGTCTGAAGGATTTTTACTCAGGAATTTGGTATCAATTTGCCCCAATCCCAATTGGGTTTTAAACAAGGGTGCTACCACGCGATTGTCCCAAGACAGTGGTTCCCTTTTGCATGCATGAAATAGCAATGCAAAGACAGCAATCAATCCAAAAATGGTTCTTTTTTGCATTTGTGGGCACAAGTTACTCTCTGAAGTCCCAAATCAACAAGTATTTGCCCCAAAATATCACTTGGATTGAAACAAATCAACGCCTTAGGAAAACAAAGGCACAATCGTATAAACGAAAACACCCCACATCAAAACAGAAATACTCATCAATCCCAATATTCTAAATCGATTCGATTCCATGGTAGATAAAATCAAACAACCCACCGGAATACTGATGATCAACGGAGCCAGGAATACCAGCAGATATACACCGCCCCAACGTTTCAATTTTACCAATTTGCGATTCTTTTTACTGAATTTTTTGACCACAAATTCACCCCTCTCCAAACCTAACGCCATGGTCTTTTTTTCAAACCTATCCCTTTGAAATTGTATCCACTTGGATTGAATCCAGTGACCCATGAAAATCCAAATAAAACTGCCAAAAATCCCCCCCATCGAAGCCACAAAAAAACCCATCCAATCATTCTCAACAAATGCAATCGCCCAACCCAATCCCACCAAGAACTTCACACCGCTGATCAAAAAAATCCCTACCAAATGGAGAAAACCCTCATCCATTACAATGCCCATAATCGCTGCTATTCCCATTTTGTCACAATCTACGCATTCTGAATGGCCATTTCAACACAAAGGTGCGTTTGAACCAAAACAACACCCAACAATATTCAACAAAGGTTAAATTTTATTCGCAAATTTGTGCAGCTTACGCTCCGTGATAAAACAATTGAAATATACTTGGGTTTTTATGTTCCTTTTTTGGAGCACAACAATCGTTGATGCACAAGTATTTGATCCTACTACACCTATATCAAAGGGCGATTCTTCCACACTAAAATCAGACACAACTGCCACCAAACCCAAATCAAAAGTTCCTCCAAGGACCACCAGCATTTACGTCTTCCTTGAGTATAATTCGTTGATGCCCTCCTCTAAGTCGTTTTCAAATGATGTCAAAAGAAAGACCAAAAATCCCAAGGATACATTAATCTATCTCTGTTCTTCAATCGACACAACCCAGATCAACGTAAATAGATATCGTGCGGCCAGTCCGTTCGAATGGGGGTTTTTACAACAATTCAACTTGGGCGAACCCGGAAGTCCTGTTTATATGGGCTTTCAGGTCAATAACCAGCGAGACATCGTGGATGCAGGATGCAACCCGTTTTGTTCGCAAATACAACGTGCCCGCGACATGCAATTTTACCGTGCATTCGCACCGTATACAGAGTTCAATTATCTCCAAGGACCCGGTAAAACCATAGCACTTAACGTCCTGCACACCCAAAATTTTAGCCCAGGCTGGAATGTCACACTCGACTACCGCAGCATCATAAATCAGGAACAATACATCGGATCAGGCCAAAACAACCAATTCCGTAACATCAAGCTCGGCAGTTTGTATCTGAGCAACAACAACCGATACAAGCAAATCATCGCCTTCACTTGGAATCGCTCTAACAGAAATGAAAATGGCGGATTGAATGTTGATTCACTCTTCTTCATCCCGCAAACCGCCGATAAACTGGGCTTGAGAACCCTAGGATTTTATGACCCCACCCTAACTACCGCCTCCTCCAAATTCAAACAATTCGAACACCTGTTTAGTCACAAATACTATCTCAACAAACATTGGGCAGTGAGTCAGGAAATTACGCTGCAACGCCTTACCTACGAGTATAAAGACAGTAAAAGGGATACCAATTATTACGGGTCAAGATTTTTTGATAGCAAAACGAAAACGGCCGACAGCAATGTATGGCACATTTTCACCCACAAGACGGGCATTGAATACTATTTCCCGAAAACGTTCAAACACAATTTAACTTCATTGAGTTTGAACCATGTTGTTCAATCCCAAATGTATCAGTCAAAACAGAGTCAGTTCAACGGCAACTTCACTGATCCTAATGCTTCCCATTCTGTGGAGTTTGTTTCAGAAGGCTTCGGCAAATTCATACCCACATTAAATACGTTGCATACATTGGCCGGATATGGCAAAGGTTCAAATAGGACCAGCGTGGGTATGCCAATTTTTTCAAAAATATACTATTACAATTCCAAATACGGCTGGCTCATTCCACCTCCCCCCAATAACTACGTAAAACGGCCCAACCAGAATTCCTATGATTCTTCAAATGGCGATTATATTGATGGACAGAGAAACTTGGGTCTGAGATATAGTAAACTCTTTTGGGGAGTTAACTTGTATTACAACAACCAATTTCAACCCGCAAGCCTTCAACAACAAGCATTCTATTCCAACCATTTCTTGTACCACAAAGAACTTTTGTTCACGGGCAATAAAAGCAATAAGGCCATCTTCTATTTAACAAAATTCAAAAAGCCCAACGATTCAACCATAAATCAGAACAACTCTTACAATGTAGATCAGCCTGTGAAATTCAGTACCATTTTCACTGTTCAATCCGGCACATGGATCAACCCCACCATGTCCATTGATTCCGTTCCCTTAACACAATTAAATGACGCACAATACACCGAATTTGTATTTGGTTTCAATTGGTATTCAACAAAATTTTCAATAAATCAATTGATTTCAAATAAAACATTTAAACCATCTCATTTAACCAATTTGTTTAATTACGGAGTGCCCGTTTGGAAATCCATAACATCCCTCCGTTACAAAACCCCGGCATTCCATCATGCCATGGATTTAACCCTAGGGGCCGACATCCAATACACCTCGAAATTTCAAACCACATACTACCGCCCCGATGCTGCCACCTTCGTGGTAGATGCCAATAAAACCGAATCGGGCAATTACTTCGAATTAGATCTGTATGCCGTGGCCAGAGTACAAACCGTAGATGTCTTCCTCAAAGCAGAACACATCAATGAACTTTTTGTAATTCCCGGTTTCAATACAAAATATCAATATATCGCAGGGTATCCAATTCAGCCTTACCGCATCCAGTTTGGTCTCAATTGGAAATTCTATAACTAATCCTCGCGTGCAGTTCCGAATTTCAGAGCCCCAATTAATGGGCTTCTAACCAGTTGTTGCCCTTACCAGACTCAACCACAACCGGAATACTCAAAGGCATAGAATTTTCCATCAAGCTCAATATTTTGGGCTCAACATACAACAACTCCTCATTGGGAACATCGAACAGCAATTCATCATGAACCTGCAAAATCATGCGGGTCTTGAGTTTTTCTTCATTCAACCAGTTGTGAATTTGTATCATCGCCACCTTAATCATATCCGCCGCACTGCCCTGAATTGGCGCGTTGATCGCATTTCGCTCTGCAAAACCACGCATCACCGCATTGGCCGATAAAATATCTCGCATATACCTACGCCTACCCAAAATGGTCTCTACATACCCCTGCTCCCTGGCCTTGTTCACCGTATCATCCATGTACTCTTTCACCCCCCCAAATTGCTTGAAATAGTTTTCAATGATTTCCTTGGCCTCACCACGGGAAATGCCCACGCGCTGACTCAATCCAAAGGCAGAAATACCATAAATAATACCAAAATTCACCGTCTTTGCCTTTCTCCTCATCTCTTTGTCCACCTCCTCAATATCTACTCCCCAAACTTTGGCCGCAGTGGCCGTATGAATGTCGATACCCTGCCTAAACGCCTCTTGCATACCCGCATCACCACTCATATGTGCAATGATTCTCAACTCAATTTGCGAGTAATCGCAGCTCAACAACGTGGTATCTTCTCCCTTCGAAACAAATGCTTTTCGAATTTCTCTCCCCAATTCTGTGCGAATGGGTATGTTCTGCAAGTTGGGATTTTGACTACTCAATCGCCCCGTAGCAGCCACCGCTTGATTGAAATGCGTATGAACCCTACCCGATTTAGGATCTACCAACAACGGCAAAGCATCCACATATGTACTCTTCAACTTTTGCAAAGCCCTGAAATCCAAAATGTGCTGCACGATGGGATGTTTACCCAATAGCGCGTTCAAAGTTTCTTCATCGGTTTGATACTGACCCGTTTTGGTCTTCTTGGGTTTGTCTGACAACTTCAATTGCTCAAACAATATCTTACCCACCTGTTGTGCCGATGCAATATTAAATACACCACCCGCATCAGCAAAAATCGATGCCTGTACCGTACGCACTTGCTCCAACAACTGATTGCTGTAATCTTTCAAAAAATCTACGTCTACCCTCACCCCCTGTCGTTCCATGGCCTCCAAAACCAATACCAATGGCATCTCCACATCCATCAACAATCCCAATAAACCCTGCGCTTCCAAAGCGGGCTTCAGAACCTCATACAATTGATACGTCACATCGGCGTCTTCAGCGGCATATTCAGCAACAGCCGCAACATCAGCATCTCTCATGTTCCCCTGCGCCTTGCCTTTTTTCCCTATCAACGTTTCGATAGAAATGGGCGTGTACCCCAAAAATTTCTCACTGAGCAATTGCATGTTGTGACGTTGGTCGGGCTCCAGCAGATAATGCGCCAACATAGTATCAAACATGGGCAACGCAATCTCAACGCCATAATTCTGCATCACAGACAAATCGTATTTGATATTCTGTGCGATTTTCAAGCGATTCGATGCCAATATCGGTGCAAATTTTGCGAGCAAATTTTCTGCTTCTCCCCGATCTGATGGCACAGGTACATACCAACCCGTGAATGATTTTGTACAAAAAGATAGACCCACCAGCTCGGCATGCAAGGATTCTACATCGGTGGTCTCGGTATCAAAACAAAATGCCTCTGTCGCTTCCAACTCCAACAGCAATTGCTCTATGGCTGAATCCGAATCAGCAATTTGATACTTATGTTCTACCTCAGCAAGGGTTTTGTATACCACTACTTCAGCACTATCTCCCTCAACACCATCGCTCAATCCATCATCAACAGCAACATCAAACAACGACGTTTGATTGGGGTTTACAGGTTTTGATTTTTTGACCGCAGCAACAGGGATAGGGTTCCCAAACAAATCCGTACCCGACGTAGTTCCTCCAGCTGCTGTAGGGGCCTCCGTTGTGGCAGCATCGCCAAGTACTCTGCGCATTAGTGTACGAAACTCGAGCTCCTCAAACACTTCACGCAATGCAGGTTCATTTACTGGTTCCATTTTCAACGCTTCCAAATCCAATTCTATCGGAACCTGTGTATCAATTGTCGCCAACCATTTACTCACCTTCGCCTGCTCGGTAAAATTGCGAAAGTTCTCCTGCATCTTGCCTTTAAGCTTGTCGATGTTTTCCAAGATGGCTTCCATACTGCCGTATTCTTGAATCAACTTTTTGGCCGTCTTTTCTCCCACGCCCGGTACACCCGGAATGTTATCAGACGCATCGCCCCATAACCCCAAAATATCAATCACCTGCTTTGGATCGGTAATTTCCCATTTCTTCAAAATCTCCTCCACACCCAAAATCTCATCACCATTGCCCATCCGAGCGGGTTTGTAGATTTTCACGTTGTCTCTCACCAATTGACCGAAATCCTTGTCTGGCGTCATCATGAAAACATCATAGCCCAAATCGCCCGCTTTCCAAGCCAAAGTGCCAATGATGTCATCGGCCTCATAGCCATCCATGGTGATTACAGGGATGTTAAAACCCTCAATGATCCGAAAAATATAAGGAATACTCTTTCTAAGATCCTCGGGCATTTCTTCCCGTTGCGCTTTGTATGCTTCAAATTGGATGTGCCGTTGGGTTGGCGCAGAAGTATCAAATACCACCGCAATGTGCGTAGGTTTTTGCTTTCGCAAAATCTCCAACAAAGTATTGGTGAACCCCATCATCGCACTTGCATTCAAACCAGTACTTGTGATTCTTGGATTCTGAATAAAAGCAAAAAAAGCCCTGTAAATCAAGGCCATCCCATCAAGCAAAAATATCTTTCCGTGTTGCATTAGAACAAAGTAGCAAGATACACAGAATCAAGACCAAATCGCGCAAGATTTGCCCCAATAAACGATTATTTGAAGGCCACTATCGGCCCCTAAAGAACTAAGGCTTTTTCTTGAAACCCAAACTCACGCCATTGATACAATAACGCAAACCTGTGGGTTGACCGTATCCGTCTGTAAAGACATGACCCAAATGCCCACCGCAAGCACTGCAAACCACCTCAACGCGATTCATTCCATGCGATAAATCAGGAATTTCCTTGATTCTAGACGAGTCTATGCCTTTATAAAAGCTTGGCCAACCGCAACCCGCATCAAATTTCGTTTCACTCGAAAACAGTTCCTGCCCACAGCCCTTACAAACATAAGTTCCAGCCTCCCACAAAGTCTCATATTCACTGGTAAAAGGCCGCTCAGTTCCCTTCAATCTCAATACCCTAAATGCCTCGTCACCCAACGCATTTTTCCATTCTTCTTCTGTTTTTTGTACCTGATATGACATCGATTTTACCTTATTAGTATCTCCCAAAGCGCCATTGTTCAACGCAGATGATGATTCCTTTGCTTGACAGCCCAATTGTATAAGAACCGCCAAGATTGCAATCAAAGAACGTCCAATGTTTATACAGCGCATAATCATTTAACAAAAATGTTTCGAAAGGGTTGTAAGTTCGCGCAGATTCATGAATTTTTTCAGTCATTTTATGGTGGACCACCAAATCCACAGACCCAATTTCAATGTGGGTTTGATCGCGCCCGATCTGCTGCGCAATTTCACACCGAAGCATTGTAAGTTTGACTTTGTTGATTTTCAACAACAAACATCCAATCACGCCCATCCCAACAACCCTGAACTACACGATTTTTTTTCGGGCTGTTTGCAACACATTGAGAGAGACAAAGAATTTCACCAATCCCCATTCTTTCAAGAAGCCTACCAAACATTGAGAGAATCTTGGCGAAATACGTGTTTAGAATTTAACATTCCCAAATATTGGTTTTCACTTCATGTATTGATTGAAATGATGTTAGATAAATATTTTATAGATAATAATTTAGAAAAATTAGAATTATTTTATTATCAACTCAATTCACAAAAAAATACCTACGAAAATGCTTTAGCCACCATGAATCACACATCCACCCAAACTTTCATGGATCGCTATCAAATATTCTGTGAAAAACAATATTTGTTTCACTATCAAAACATCCAGCGGGTGGCATTTGCCCTACACAAAGTCTATGAACAAATTGGCATTCCTGTAGATTGGTATCAACAACATGAGAATCAAATCAACAGCAACATAGAAGCACAATTCAACCAAATTCAACCCCTGTGCTCCTTGTATTTTCCTTCGTCAACCGAATAGGATCAATACAAAGTGTAAATCAAAGTAGCCAGCAAACAAACATTCAGCAACTCCTTCCACCAGTGTTTCTTTTCACCAGTAAAGAATGATGCGATGAAAATCGCAGCAGGAAAAGCGAGCAACAAATGAAAACTCTTCAACTCTTTCCAGTGTAATAGCATCAAAAGCAAACTGTACACAAAAAACAATATCACTACCAACTTGCTGCGCCTAACCTCCACATTGTCTTTGTAATAGGTACCCACCTGCCTGATTAATCCAAACAGCGACAAAAACAAAAAAAACGCAAAGGCACTGTATCCGGCAAAAAGACCTGCCACACCACTACCAAAAACTTCGATATTTATGGGAGTAGTGGTAATGTTCGACATGCTGGTTAAATCCCAACCATTGATAAAGATCAAAGAACGCAGCACATAATAAGGCAGCGTAAGTCCAAACACAATGGCCAGAACATCCCGAATCACAATGGTCTTGTACACCAAAACACAAGCCAACACAAACAACAAAATCATCAAATGGTCTGGCACAATGAGTATGGATATGCCAAATGCCATAGAGCTATAAAACAACAAAACGGTAGAATAACCCTCCCGCAACTTCAGCAAACACATCAACCCAATAAACACACAAAAATTGCCGAAGTGGTACTCCGTAATCAGCAGATTTTCAGGGTAAATGCTCTGCAACAAAATAAAAAAATACGCTGGTAAATACCCCACGGGCTTTAGCAATCCATGCGACCTAGCAATTTCATTGATCAAAAAAGCTTGCGCTATCACCATCAACAACGAAACCAAAACAGACACCACCGGCCAAGTATTCAAACCCAAAACCATCGGCGCGAGAATCCCTGGCTTTGATATTGTACCAACCGATGGCAAATACCACAATGCGGGTATCCTTATCGCCAAAGCCAGCAATACAACCAGTACCAAAGTAAATAACCCGCTGTCTTTTAACCTACTAATCATTTGATATTACCTGTAACCAATGCCATTGCTTGTCTCTATATATCGGAAGCGTTAAAGTACAATAATCGGTTTCTCCTCCTTCATAAGGAACAATTGATCCCGGAATATTATCACTTCGAAACAACCAATCCCTCTGAACAACAAAGTTATTATCTATTTTCACATGCACCACACGATTAATTTCCCCTTCATCATCATTGTAAACCAAATTCAAACTGCCCGCGCAAACGTAATGTGCGAAACCAAACAAATGTAGCATTGCAGAAGAACCCACCTGCGTTTTTCTGATCATCACCACTGAATCCAATGCACCATCCTTATCCAAATATTGCAACGCAATATCGCCATAATGAAAAAACAACTTGCTGCTGGTTTGTGGAACGCCATTCACATAATAGGTTTCCATTTGACGGCTTTCATAAAACTGTTCTGAAATCAACAACCTTCCTCCATGGCTCAAACCAATTACATCCCTAATAAAATAGTTCTCCGGTTTCGATGATTTTTTGATCGCCATCAAACCCGATAATTGTTTGAAATCCCTGTCATTCCAATCAAATTGTTCAATAGCTAAAGAATCCTTGCCCCCAATAACCGTCTCGATTTCCCCGCGAAAATGCCCGTGTATCCCTTGCGATTTCAATTCTGACCAATAGCCCCAAATTTCAAAATCTTCCCCATTGGCATGCATCACCACGTTGGCATCCATTACAATGCCGCTCAATTCAATTGACCCATGATGGGTTTGGAAATTCCGTCTGTGTATGAAGTGAAAATGACTAACATCTTTGCGCTGATTGAACAACGCGTTTCCATAAAAATTGTCCTTATACACCAACGCCAAATTCCCCTTACCAGACACCTCCGCCGATGCCCAAGCCACATCATCTACCCCAAGATCTCGAACAATGACCGTGCTAAAACTATCCAACAATTTGCCTCTCACATCAAAAGACAAAGCCAAGGCCGATGAAGTTTTTAGTCCTTGGTGGCCAACGCCTTGCACAAAGCCAAAAATACCCAAGGCTTTTTTATCCGTAGACATGGTGGTCTCGAAAGTTCGAACATCCACTTCAATACCCGATATGGTGGCAATTTCTCGCGATGCGATATCGCCCTGTAAATCCAAACTCAAACGATGATGGAAAAACTTGTATGTCATCCGCTTCGATTTCACCACACTCAACCAAAAAACAAATGAATCGGTACATGCAACCCTCAAAACGATGTGCTTGCTCTGGGCCTCTACTTTGCGATCCGCTTCAAAGACCAACTCTTCCGAATATCGCTCCAAAACAAACCCATGGGAATAATCAACACCCCCCGAATACATAGAAAACACACCCCCACCAACCTGCCCCAATGCCTTGCGATATTGGCTTTTGTGCTGCGATAAACCCGCCTGATTCGACACAAGCGTGGTTTGACCCATCAACCCCATCGAAAACAAACAAAACAAACACCCAACAATCCTTTTGTGCAACACAATCTCAAAAATCACTCTCCTTGATTGAATTGCCAAGCACTCACCTAATTTTGCATCATTATTTTAATCCCAACCCTACTTTGCATACAAACGAAATTAAAATAGAAAGCGCCATCGTTGTAGGTGTTAACACACCCAAACAAACCGTACCCATTGATGAGTCACTCGCTGAACTCGAACAATTGGTTTTCACATCTGGCGCAATCTCAAAAAAACGCTTCATTCAAAACCTTGAACACCCTCAGCCCAAAACGTACGTGGGTAAAGGAAAATTGGAAGAAATCAAGCAGTATGTGCTCAAAAACAACATTGATTTGGTGATTTTCGACGATGAACTTACACCCGCTCAAGTCAGAAACATCGAAACGGAAATTGAAAACACCAAAATCTTAAGTCGTACCCACCTCATCCTCGACATCTTCGCCACCAACGCAAAAACCGCCCAAGCAAAAACCCAAGTGGAGCTGGCACAAAGCATTTTTATGCTCCCTAGACTGACAGGACTTTGGACGCACCTTTCAAAACAAAAAGGGGGTATCGGAATGAAAGGGCCAGGGGAAAAAGAAATCGAAACTGATAGGCGTGTACTGCGAGATAAAATCGCACTGCTCAAAACCAAACTGCAAGACATCGAAAAAATTGGGTATACCCAGAGAAAGTCACGCGATGGTGTTTTTCGCTGCGCCCTTGTGGGTTATACCAACGTGGGGAAAAGTACTGTGATGAACCTATTGAGTAGATCAGACGTTTTGGTTGAAAACAAGTTGTTTGCTACGCTCGATGCAACCGTAAGAAAGGTGGTTTTACCCCATCCTGAAGACATCGGGGCGATGGTGCCACTGCTTTTGTCTGATACAGTTGGTTTCATCCGAAAACTGCCCACATTGCTCATTGAAAGCTTCAAAAGCACCCTGGCTGAAGCCATGGAAACCGATTTACTCATTCACGTTGTAGACATTTCCAATCCTGCTTTCGAACAACAAATGATGAGCGTGAAAGAAATTTTACATGAAATTGGCGCAAGCAACAAACCCGAACTGATTGTATTCAATAAAATCGATGCTTTCAAAGAAAGCGACGACGACGATTTTTTTGTGGGGTCAACCGGTTTAACCATCGAACAATTCGAAAAAAGTTGGATCGCCAAAGAAATTGCGCCCGCCGTTTTTATCTCCGCTACAAACAACTCTAACATTGAAAAACTTAGAGCAACCATAGTGGAAATGCTATTAAAACAAAAAATGGCCAGATAAATCTGGCCATTTTTTTCTCTTTACCAAAGATTAAAGTTCGTCTTCATTAAAGAAGTAGTCATCATCCGAAGGATAATCACTCCAAATTTCTTCAATACTCTCATATGGCTCTCCGTCGTCTTCCAACTCCTGAAGGTTTTCCATAACCTCCAAAGGAGCTCCAGAACGGATTGCATAATCAATCAACTCGTCTTTGGTGGCTGGCCATGGCGCATCGTCCAAATATCCAACCAATTCCAGTGTCCAATACATAAATTCTTACTTACCGCGAAAATAGATTTTTGATTCAGAAAAACAACATGAAATTTGTAAGAAAATCATGCACCACGATTGGCAAGACGAAATCCACATTTACAGTGAATCGGTAAGTTCCCCCGAATCACCCTTTTTACAAGCAATCAATCAGTTCACTTGGAAAAAAATGATCAACCCGAGAATGCTGTCTGGTCATCTTCAAGGACGATTTCTTGCATCGTTGATTGCTATGAAAAACCCCAAATGTGTGCTCGAAATCGGCACATTTACCGGTTATGCTACAGCGTGTTTGCTTGAAAATTTATCGGATCATGCCAGCCTACACAGCGTTGAAGCGGATCCCGAAACCGCCCACAAAACACAAGATTTTTGGCAAAATCACTACCCAAACCACAGAGTAAATTGGCACGTTGGCCCCGCTTTAGACATTGTACCCTCACTCAATCTCCAACCAGACGTCATTTTTATCGATGCCGATAAACACAACTACAAAGCATACTTAAACCTCTGTTTTCCCATTTTGCCCATTGGCGGCACCTTGCTGTTCGATAATACCCTTTGGAGCAAGCGCGTGATCAATGCGCACGATTTACAGCACGACAAAGACACTCAAAACATGCATGCTTTCAATGAATACGCCAAAGACACGCCCAACGCGCAGGTGGTTTTGCTACCCATCAGAGATGGTATCACAATGATCACAAAATTGAATTGATTAGCCCCTCAAATCATCGAGCAAATCGCTCAATAACCCAAAATCTATGTTCGCCCTGTTCAAAATCAATTGCTGTCGATCCAACAGCAAAGGAGCAATCTGATTGAGCAACTCTAAGCCTTGAGCCGTAATCACAATATTCATTTTCCTGCGATTCTCACTGTTGATACTTCTGCCAATCAAACCCATCGCCAACAATCGATCGCACAAACGAGTGATATCTGGGTTTTTATCCAACATCACCTCCTTAATTTCTGATGGATTCACAGATTCTGGATGCTTTCCTCGCAAAATTCTCAATACATTGTATTGTTGAGGCGTGATCCCATAGGGTTTATAAATATCTCTGAATTCCCCAATCAGCCAATTCGATGTATACATGATGTTTAACATCGCCTTAACTTGAGGTGATTCAAATTTCTTTTGCTTTATGGCGTCTTCTAATTTCAAATCAAACACGAATTAACACACGTGACAACAAATATGATCTATTTGAACCAAATTTTCCCCATGTAAATTATCATTGTACCTTTGCAGTGTGAATCAGGCTTTTCAAAACACAAAAGATTTTGCAGTGCAAATGGATCTAAACGATTCCCTTGCCAAATTCAGAGAACAATTTATTTTCCCAACCAACGCAGACGGAGAAGTACAAGTTTATTTGTGCGGAAATTCGCTCGGACTGCAACCAAAATCTGCCAAAAAAGCCCTTGAAAACGAACTAGAAGACTGGGCCAAATGGGGTGTAGAAGGTCATTTTCACGGGAAAAAACCCTGGTTTCATTACCACAAATTCCTCACAGATTATACAGCCGAAATAGCTGGAGCAAAACCCCACGAAGTAGTGGTCATGAATCACCTTACCGTGAATCTGCACCTCCTCATGTTCAGCTTTTATCGCCCAACATTCGTTTTCAACCCCGAATCAGGCAAAAATGAACCCAAACGCTACAAAATCATCATGGAAGCGGGTGCCTTCCCCAGCGATATGTATGCCGTTCAAACCCAAGTTGAATCCTTCGGATTGAATTACGACGATGCCGTGATTGAACTCGCCCCACGTGAAGGTGAATACACTTTAAGAACCGAAGACATTCTTCAAGCCATCCAAACGGCCGGCGACTCTCTGGCTTTGTCGTTCTTCTCAGGCGTTCAATATTACACAGGGCAATTATTTAACATGCCTGCCATCACAGAAGCGGCGCACAAAGTGGGTGCTTTGGCCGGCTTCGATTTGGCACATACCGCCGGAAACATAGATTTACAGCTCCACAATTGGGATGTGGATTTTGCAGCATGGTGTTCCTACAAATACCTCAACAGTGGCCCAGGTAACGTATCCGGTGTTTATATTCACGAAAAACATGGCCTAAACCCCGAAACGCCTAGAATGGCCGGATGGTGGGGTCACAAAGAGGATGTTCGCTTTTTGATGAAACGCGGCTACATTCCAGAACCCGGTGCTGCGGGTTGGCAAATGAGCAATGCCCCAGTCTTTGGCATGGCCGTGCACTTAGCCAGCCTTGAGATTTTTCACGAAGCAAAAATTGCCAACCTGCGCAAAAAAAGCCAATCGCTTACGAGCTACTTAGAATTCGTTTTGTTGGATGTGAAATCACAAAATCAACACCTACAATTCGAAATCATCACACCCAGCAACCCAGATGAACGTGGCGCACAACTCAGCATTCTTACCAATCAAAACGGGAAAGCCCTTTTCGACCACCTGTTCAACAACAACATCATCGCCGACTGGAGAGAGCCCAACGTGATTCGCATGGCTCCTGCGCCCCTTTACAATAGCTACCAAGACATTCATGCACTCGGTGAAGCCTGTTTGAACTTCAAACCCTAATTATACTTGTCCGCGTTTGTCTTTAAACGATTCCCAGTTCACCCCATTGTCTACGCCCAATACCTTCCTGATTTTTGAGCGAACATTGTGGATGTATTGCGGAGTTACACCAACAATCGCAGCGATATCCTTCGATTTATAGCCATCCACACTCAAAATAAAAATTCTCTTTTCGGTCAAATTCATGGCCTTCAGTTGGGGGTAATGTTCGAAGATATCGCCTTGTTCCTTCAATTTTGAATCCGCAATCTGCGGCCTAGACGTAGTCTCAACCCGTCCCAACGCCTCCAATTCTTTGCGAAGCGTTTCAATCTCCGGGGAATTGTTGGTATTCAACTGCTTCAATTTCTTACTCAATTCCAAACTCTTTTCCATCACCAATTCACTCATGCCAATGATCCTGGCATTCAGCTCTTTTTCCTTCTGTAAAAACTCCTTTTCTTCCACCTGAACATGCAATTGCATCTGTGCCCAATCCAATTCCTTTTTCTTCGCCGTTTGACGTGCCCACAAAAACAACACCAACAACAACAAGGTTAACACCACCGAACCATAGGTCCCAGCCAAATAACCATTGATTTTCTTCTGCTGCAACAACTCCTTTTCAAAAGCAAATTGCTTGGTCTTCATGCTCTCAAAATCTTTTTTGGCGGTAAAATCTGCCCGCTTCACAGAATCGTCCAACAAATGATATCTGTCTTTATACTCGTTCGAAACCTGTAAAGCCTCATAAGCCTCTTTCATTTCATCCTTCTGTCTGAAGATCGCCGACAACAATTCATGGTGATTGGCCAATGCGAGTGGATTGTCCTCGAATTGCTCAGCCACAGCGTCTTTCCACGACATCAAACTATCCGCCAACACAAAAGTCTCATCCAAACGAATGGCTTCCAATAAAAAGGGTTTCAATCTTGTAACTGCACCAAAATAATCCTCCGAAACCCATTCCATCTTCCTGCCCAATATGCGTGACAAGGCGTCAGGATTCTTTTCTTTCACCAAGGTCAACTGATTCGCCAAATAAACAATTCTTAAATTATTCAAAATCAAAGAATCAGGCATTGATTTCATGAGGTCCGCCCCCTCGTCCCATCGCTCCAAATGCATACTCAATTCCATGCGATTGATTGCGATCAATTGCCTCGAATACTTATCCCTCGCAGAGGCCAACAATTCCTCATTCTTCTTCCAAAATGTTTCTGCCTCCTGATAATTTCCCTCTACCATTTTAACCGATATGATATTACCTATCAGCTCAGCGGGAACGCCCTTCCCCGATGGATACGTAGAGTACACCTCTAAAAAATACTTCGATGCCGCACCATACAACGCCTCATTAAAACAAATCGAACCCAATTTATTGAGAAAAAATCTCCGCTTCACCTGATCCCTATGTCGAATGGCTTCCTCCAAACCCTTGTTCAAATAATTCTTCGACATCTTTAAATCACCCCTGGTAAAATGATACATCGCAATCAATTCGAAGTAACTACAGCGATTGTTCGACATCGGCATGATTTTCTCCGCTTCTTGGATAAAAAAAATCACCGAATCCATTTCACCCTTCTTCAACGACACCAAACCCCTACCTACAAAACTACTGGCTATGCCATATTCGGTATTGTCTCTACTCACTCTATCGTTAATATACATTAACAACTTCTCATAAGATTCTCTCTGATTCTCGTAGAAAATTGCCACTTTATCGTATCCAACTGACTCGTATTTACCAGATGGCAATTTGTCTAACATAGAAATCACAGAATCTACCTCAACAGTTGATTCAATTTCATCCCTATAGTAATCCTCTCCAGTATCATCTAACAGATATACTATCAATGCAATACCAAGTATTACTACACTTGTAACTACCCATTTATACTGAAATAATAATTGCTTTGGATTGCCCATAAATTCTACTACAATATTAACATGGTTTTAAACGTATTTATGCGATTTAAATAGAAAATTGTTAGAAAATATGAATGCTTTCATCGATAATTTCTCTCAATAACAATTCTAATATTGCCATTTAATCAATACATTCCACCCAAAAAGAAATTGTCACTCCCAATAATGAGTGCAAACAAAACCAAATCCCATTTGATGTGTTCAATTGCCTAATCCGCAACGTTAAAACAACTGCCAATTAACGGAATGGCAATCCGACAAATTAGCAGTTCCATCCAATAAATATGACGAATCGGCGCAATTCATAGCATTTGAGTACCTAAAATCGTAGTTTTGAATTTTATAAAATAATTGGCTTAACCTTTGATTACACTAGAACAACATGGAAAATAACCGACCCAACCCCGAAAACAAAAAACCCGGGGGATTCCGTTTCAACCCTTATTGGATTTATGGCGCCCTATTCCTCATTTTGATGGCGATGTTGTTCTTACCAAAAAACACAGGACAAAGTACCAATTGGAAAGAAACCCGTGAAATGATCATCCAAGGGGATGTGAAAAAAATGGTGGTTGTCAACGATCGTTTGGTCGAAATCTACCTCACCCAAGAAGCTGTACAGCAAAAACGTTATAAAGGTGTTCGCAAACGCCAAGATTACTTGGGCGGCACAGAGCCCAACTTCAGTTTTGAAATCGAGAAAGGATACCTAAACAACGAAATTCAGGACCTGAAGCAAACGCTGAAAGAAAAAAACTTAGACCCGCAATCGCTGGTGATTCATTATGAATCCCAAAGTGATGTTTTCGGTGAATTGTTCCAATGGATTTTCTTCATCGGCATATTCCTCATTTTCTACAATTTGATGTTCCGCAAAATGGGCGGTGGTGGTGGCGCTGGCGGTGGAGCGAGCATCTTCAACATTGGCAGATCCAAAGCACAGTTGTTCGACAAAGACACCAAGGTGAACAAAACGTTCAAAGACGTTGCAGGATTGGAAGAAGCGAAACTTGAAGTGATGGAAATCGTTGATTTCCTGCAAAATCCCAAAAAATACACCAATCTCGGTGGTAAAATACCCAAAGGTGTTTTGTTGGTTGGCCCTCCAGGTACTGGTAAAACCCTTTTGGCCAAAGCCGTTGCCGGTGAAGCAGGTGTTCCATTTTTCTCGCTTTCTGGTTCCGATTTTGTTGAAATGTTTGTAGGCGTTGGTGCGAGCAGAGTGAGAGATCTTTTCAAACAAGCCAAAGAAAAAGCACCTTGCATTATTTTCATCGATGAAATTGATGCGATCGGACGAGCACGTGGCAAAAACCTCATGCAAGGATCCAACGATGAAAGAGAAAATACATTGAATCAATTGTTGGCAGAAATGGATGGTTTTGGTACCGATAGCGGTGTCATCATCATGGCCGCAACCAACAGACCTGATATCCTCGATAGTGCTTTGATGCGTCCAGGACGTTTCGATAGACAAATCACCGTTGACCGTCCAGATTTAAACGGTAGGGAAGAAATCTTCAAAGTACACTTACAACCATTGACCAAGCTTTCTACCGATGTAGATGCTCATAAATTGGCTGCACAAACACCTGGATTTGCAGGTGCTGAAATTGCCAATGTTTGTAATGAGGCGGCTTTGATCGCTGCACGACACAACAAAGAAGCTGTTGATATGCAAGATTTTCAAGACGCCATCGACCGTGTAATTGGTGGTCTCGAAAAGAAAAACAAAATCATCAGCCCAGAAGAAAAATCCATTGTTGCTTATCATGAAGCGGGACATGCCATCGCAGGTTGGTACTTGCCACACGCAGATCCATTGTTGAAAGTATCCATTGTACCCCGTGGTGTTGCTGCGTTGGGATATGCTCAATACTTGCCCAAAGAGCAATACTTATATCGCACCGAGCAATTGATGGATAGCATGTGTATGACCCTCGGTGGTAGAATCGCTGAAGCAATTTTCTTTGGTAAAATCTCAACCGGTGCTCAAAACGATTTAGAACGCATCACCAAACTGGCTTACAGCATGATTACCATCTACGGTATGAATAGCAAAGTAGGACATGTGAGTTTCCATGACCCACAAGGTGAATACGGTTACCAACGTCCCTATTCAGAAAAAACCGCTGAGTTGATCGATGAAGAAGTACGTGCTTTGATTCAAAAAGCCTACGACATTACAGAAGCATTGCTCACAGAGAAAAAAGCGGAGTTAGAATTGGTGGCCAAGGCACTCTTGGAAAAAGAGATTCTATTCAAATCTGATCTAGAAAACTTGATCGGAAGAAGACCATTCGATCCCATCGAAGACGCTGTAGTAGAGGCAGAAATCAATTCAACTGGAACCATTGAAACCCCAGCCATTGCAGAGGATAACAACTCCGCGATCCTAGCAAGTGAAGTAACATCCACATCTTCAGAAGAAGAAATCAAGGGTGATGATGCCAATCAGAATACAACGAATTCTGACGCGGATCAACAAGATTCAATTACCGATTAAAATATCAATTCGCCAACAGTTGTTGGAGTTGAATGAGGTTGTAATACATCCCTTTTTTCTCCAACAATTCGTTGTGAGTGCCAGATTCAACCATTCTTCCTTTATCCATCACAACGATCAAATCTGCATGAATCACCGTTGATAAACGGTGAGCTATGATGATACTCGTTCGGCTCTTCATAAGTAGTTCTAGAGCCTGCTGAACGGCCTTCTCACTCTTGCTGTCTAAAGCCGATGTGGCCTCATCCAAAATCAAAATTTCTGGATCCTTCAACAATGCACGCGCAATGGCCAAACGCTGTTTCTGTCCACCACTCAACTTACCACCCCGCTCGCCAATCTCCGTTTCGTAACCATTCTCCATCTCCATGATAAACTCATGAGCATTGGCAGCTTTGGCCGCAGCAATCACCTCGTCCAAGGTCATCTCGGGCCTACCCAATGCAATGTTGTTTCTCACTGTTTCATTGAACAAGATACTCTCCTGATTCACAATGCCAATCAACTTGCGCAAATCCTCTTGTTTGAAAGATCTGATATCTGTGCCATCCAATGTAATACTACCCTCCGTTACATCGTAAAATCGCGCCACCAAATCAGTTAAGGTGGTTTTACCCGCACCAGATGGTCCAACCAATGCCACCGTCATTCCTTTTTTGATTACCAAATCAAACTCCTTGATTACTGGACTTCCATCCAAATAGGAAAATGCCACATGATTCAACCCCAATTCCTTTTCAAACGTGGGTTCTTTCGATACAATTGGGTCTTCAACGGTTACAGGCGCCTCCACAAGCTCTTGAATCCTCTCAAGGCTTGCCATGCCTTTCTGGGCTGCGTACAACGCATTAGAAAACGCCTTAAACGGAGGAATCAACTGTGAGAAAATCGCAAAGTAGGTGAGAAAAAATTCTGGATCCAATTCGTGACGAAAAACCATACTGCCCCCCAACCACAACAACAACGCACTAACGCTGATACCTATGGTTTCGCTCATGGGCGACGACAAGTCATAACGACGCTGCACCCCAATATTGTTTTTGGTGTACATTTCATCTTGCTCATTATACTTTTTGGCAAAAAAACTGCTCGCGTTGAACGCCTTGATAATTCGAATTCCACCCAAAGTTTCCTCATAAGCACTCATTACTTTACCCAACAATTGCTGGTTTAAAGCACTGCGCTTTCTTAAAGACCGACCGATCAACCCAATAATCAATGCAGTAATGGGTAAAAATAACAATATGTAGAGCGTGAGTTTGGCAGACAGTACTACCAATGCCACCAAAAACAACAAGATGTTCAAGGGCTGAAAATACAAAGCCTCCAAAGACACCATCAATGCAAACTCAATTTCCTTGATATCATTGCTCATTCGCGACATCAAATCACCCTTTCGTTCATTATTGAAATAGGCAATGGGCAAATCCAAACATTTCTGGTAAACACCCTGCCTAATTTCCTGAATGCTACGATTTCTGATCAGCACCATAAAATTCATGGCCAAAAAACGAAAGCCATTTTTCATTACCGTAATGATTACCAAGGCAATGCACAAATATGCCAAGGCCGTAAACGGTTCACCCTTTGCCAAAGCACCAAACCATGATATAAATGACTGATATTGATCACTAAACCACTGTCCAACACCATAATTTTTACTTGAAAGTGCCTGCGCATTGGCTGAATCCTTTGAGAACAAAAATCTCAAAACTGGCATGATCATCATCAATGTAACCAGCTGAAACACCACATACAATAAATTGAAAAAGAAATTGGCGAAAATCAATCGCTTGTGGTTGCCCGCGTAATGCAAAAACTTTAATACTGCTTTCAAATCTGGGCGAAATTAATGAAATCAATACAACCGCAACAAAAAAGGGGGGCATAGCCCCCCTTTTTTGTTTGATATTTATCAAATTGATTACTGAATACTCAAGAAATCACTATACATGTCGCCACCCACGGTAACAACCTGTACGCGATACAAACCTGCACCCACGTTCAACTCCATGGTCAATGCATTGGATTTCATCATGTTGTTCATGCTTACCTCACGAACCAACTGACCTCCCATGGTGTACACTCTCACCATTTTCATGTCCTCTATACTGTTGATTTGTACGGTTCCAGTACTTGGGTTTGGATACATCTTGATTGAGGCAGCCGCAAACCCTTTCACCACACTGGCCTCATTGTCTTTGATCTTTAATGTCAACAAAGAGTCTTTACCAATAAAGCATGGACCTTGGGCATTGCGAATGGCAAAAATCAATATCTTATCTCCATCAGGATCACCATCGTCTGATATATTGGCACGGATGAAGAAACTACTTACGTTCTTCAATACATTGATCTTGCGCGTTGCAAAATCATAATCTGTAGGAGAAACTGCTGTACCGCCCGCAATTGCTACATCAAAAGAAAAATTCTCATCGGCAGGAATCACACTGAAATCCATACGGAATGAATCCGCAGGCTCAAAAATTGAATCTTTGCTCTTAGAGAAGTTTACCGTTGGCAATGTAGAGGCCTTGAAATCGTTAATTGAACGTGGCGACAAAACATATCTGCTCAAATAAGGTGAACTATTGTCAAACTGTCCGCCAATACCTGTTACATCAAAATAACCCACAGGAGCCGTTGAACCATCGATATCTGTTTCCGCATCAATGTTCAATGTATCAACCCTACCTGAAGTATTCATAACGCGTACGTTTTTAAATCCGTTTGCAGCCAATGCGGCAGATGGCCATTCTGCTGGATCCACCATTTTAACTCTGCGCATTTGAACCAAAACAGATTCTGTACTTTCATCCACACCGCTTACAACCTTGGCCTTTTTCAATGGTTGCGCAGTGGCAATCTTAATAATTGTATCCAATTTGTCTAATTGAACCAACCCTTGAAATTGATTTACTGAACCTTGAATCATGATACTATCACCCTCAGTAACCGTGTAACCGAATGTTTTAGGATTGGTAAACACACCCATTCCTCCAGTACCATCCATGATTGTGAAATTCATTCCAGCTACACGCATGTTTACACCATGAACAGTTCCAAACACCCTGCATCGTACGTTCAAACTATCAGCAGTTTTATTTGCATTGCTTTGTTTGTTGATGGTACCAATATTGTAAATTGGCAAATCATCATTCAACAATGTCACAATCAAAGTATCCTTACCTTTTGTGATTTTTGAATTAGACAAATTACCTAAACCAAAATATACCTTCTTTGTCAACTCGAAATTCTTGTCATCATAGAAAGGCACATTCACCACAATGGTATCCAATGTGCTAGAAGTTATATTGATGATTTTTGAAGTTGGGTTGAATTTGAAATCAACACCCTCAGTAGCAGTACTCAATGCAGTATAGCAACGCAAGGTAAAATCCGCATCTGCATCAGAGCGCGATGCAACACGAATCTTCACCGCCAAATTGCCAATATTTTCTGTGATGGTTAACTTGCTATCAATAAACTCAATGGTTGCAGGACCATCATTATCTGTCATCACCAAAGTAATGATAGAATCCTTCATGTAAGCATTGCCAGTAACCTGACGCAGTAACAAAGTCACCGTATCGTTTGGATCAATGTTAAAATCATCAAATACTTTGGCGAAAATCATGATAGAATCACCTTTGGTAGTAGACCCCAAATTGAAGGTTGAGTCGTTACCCGATTTTCCCAATTGGAACTCTGAAGGAATATAAGTACTATCCCCTTTCGTTTTCACCAACAACGTCATTTTTGAAGCAACCGAAACAGGCTTATCCATTTTCAATGCAACCCCGATCTTACCAGCATTTTCTTTTACAACGATCAATGTTTTTGGAATTTCAATGTTCGCAATATCGTTATCAGCAACAGTCACGGTATGCGCTTTTTCGGTACCAATTACACAATTGCTTGGCTGATCCACACCCAATACAATGGTCTCAGGACCTTCAGCTGAGTTGTCGTCGTTTATGGTAATTACAGTTGTATCTGAGATAGCAGCACCTGACCCTTTAAATGTGATTGTTCTCTCAGTCAGTGTATAGTCATTGCCAGCGCCTTTTACCGCCGTTCCACCAGCCACGTAAAATCTTACTGTTTGATCTTTTTCATCGCTGAATTTTCTTGTTACATAAACATTGTATTTTCCAATATCCTCCTTGGTTGAAGAAGTTCTTGTCCAAAATTCAACCTTGGTTGGAACCAGCGCGGCATCATCATTGTCCAAATAAATGTGACTACCTGCACCACCAGATGCGTTTACTGTTGACTTTTTTGATGGACCCCAAACGCCATCAGCGTCGTTGTTCGCATAAACCAAAAATCCTGTACCTAAACTCAAATTCTCAATGCGCTTCAAACCACCAGACAAATTATTCGGAATAAAAGCAGACCACATACCCGATACGCCAATCACCTTGTTTTTCACCGCTGTGGGTGTGAGTGATTTCCATCCTGAACTCACCACTGAGTTCTCAACCATACCTATAGATAACGGACGCGTACCCGCTGAATTGGTTACATCAAACAAAGCCACAAATGTCTTTCCCACTGCTTGAGAACTACCCCAAACCAAAGTAGCATTTGAAGAAGCCGTACCATAGTCCATAAACGTAATTCCATCTGCACAATAGCCTATCAAAGTATCGTTGGTGGTTAAACCCAAAGCCAAAAATAAAGGATAAATGGTTTTGCCAGCAGCGAAACGAGCATTTGAGGTATTGATCAAACCAAACCAACCCTCATATTCACCCATCATGTTGGTCTCGAACGTATCGTTTTTTCCAGCAGTGCTCAATGACTGACTAGAGATATATTTAAACGTTCCGTTGCTGTTGTAGGTAATCATATTTCCTGCACCAGCTGTAGACAGTGAACGAGTTTTTAAATCAGTGGTATCAGAGCCTTTGGTAATGTATTTGTACTTCTCATTGGGCTTTAATCCATTGATTCGAATTCTAAAAATAATGGGAGTACGTGTTGTGTCACCCGTGGATGCCTTGGTTGCCGCCGCATACTTGGGCACCAAAATAGGTCCAATTTGTGTTGATGTAACCTGAGCCATCGCCTGACCCATCATTACAACACCCAAAAGCAGTAATATTTTCTTCATTTTATTCAGTTTTTAACAAATTTACGGTTTTTTTACGCCAATCAAAAATTGCATCAAACCGTGTAAGCCAAGCTCACCAAAGAAGCACTCACCACACCATTCACGTACATGCTCCTCAAACACCTCTCGGCTGTGGCCCCGGTAGTCACTACATCATCTACCAATGCCACATGGTCCCAATGATCGTCACACCCAACAAATTCAAAGGAATGACTCGTTTGATACCATCGATCCAACCGATTTTTTTTGGTTTGTGTTGCCGTCATTTTCGACTTAATAAGTACCTTTTCATTCACTGGAACTTTCAGCGATTTCGACATGCCCAAAGCAATCAAATACGCTGGATTATAGCCCCTTTTCTTCTCCTTTTTGGGATGCATCGGTACCGGAACCAAGTGTGAAAATGGCCTGTAATTAGGGTCTTTGAGCAATTCTTCCCCCATCAATTCGCCCAATTTTTCAGCCATCATCACGCCACCGTCATATTTTAATGCCTTCATCATCTTCGACGCTTCAGACTTCGCCTTGTAATTCAATAGAAAATAACCTCCCACCAACGGCGTTCTGCCCCACAGCGATTTTGCCACCGGATTCTCCATCCCATAACCATGAACAGAAAATGGCAAGTTTGCATAACAACTCCAACATATTTCCATTTCAGTCCTCAACAAATTGTCTGAACAACATGCACAAAGCCTAGGAAATGCAAAATCCAGCCAATCTTCCAATGCAACTTTTACAAAACCCATGATCAAAAACTACAAAACATAGCACATCAACCCCATTTTCTTCAATCACCCCTACCATTGTTGCAAAAAACGCAGAACTTTGTAATATGGCAGGACCCCACTCTCAAGATCGCGACATACCCAAAGCCAAAATTTCCATCCAATCCTTTAAACACTCGCTGCGCCTGTTCAGATACATGTCTGCTCGCAATCGTTGGTGGTTTTTACTCGGCACGATTTTCCTTGCCATCAGCGCCGCAGCCTCTCTCATGTTCCCCAAATTACTCGGTGAACTTATGGACGGTGCCTTCGTTTACAATGGCGATAGCATCTCCAAAGCCCCCAACACTGAAGCCTTAAGGGAAGTCGCTGTTTACTTCGTGTATCTTTTCATCATTCAAGCCGTATTCAGCTTCGGCAGGATTGCCATCTACGTCCGCGTAACCGAAGACATGACCTACGGTTTACGAACCGATTTATTCAAAAGTGTCATCGGCCAAAACATGACCTTTCACACCAATCACAGAGTGGGTGAACTCCTCAGCCGATTCTCAGCAGATATCGCCCAAATTCAAGACGCATTCACCACCAATTTGGCGATGTTCTTAAGGCAAATTTTGGTTCTATTGGGTGGGGTTGTTGTTCTTTTTTATACATCATCGAAATTGGCCGTTTTGATGCTCGCTACCTTGCCAGCCATCATCATCGTAGCACTCATTTTTGGTCGATTCTTGAGAAAAAAATCCAAAGAACTCCAAGACACTACAGCAGCCAACAACGTCATCGTAGAAGAATCACTCAGTGGCATCATGTCTGTTAAATCTTTCACCAACGAAGTTTTCGAAAACGAACGATACCAAGCCTCGGCACTCCAATTAAAAAAAGATTCTATCCTCAGAGGATACTGGCGCGGCACCTTCAGCTCCTTCATCATCATTTGTATGTTTGGCGCCATTGTATGGCTGATTTACCAAGGACTTGGTCTCGTTCAAGCAGGTGAAATGGGTGTTGGAGAATTGTTTAACTTTATGATGCTTACCGCTTTCGTTGGCAGTAGCATTGGTGGCATGGCCGAACAATTTGTGCAAATTCAAAAAACGCTAGGCTCCATCGAACGCGTACTTGAACTCATCGATACACCCACCGAAATTCAAGAAAAACAAACTTCTTCA